>JAUWQC010000025.1 GCA_030611285.1 bacterium
TTTTTATAAATTACTTTTTGGTGCTAAAATTTTCCCCAAATGTTAAATAAATAAAAAAATAATTAAGGCTAACATTTATTATTAATTGTTTGATGAAAGATATTGATTATGCTAGACTTGGACGTTGAAATTACGCACACCACTTACTGCATTATGGTGAATAAATATAATGGTTAAAGTGGTGGAGGAAAAACCATAAGAATAGGGAGGTATTATTTTGAGTATTGTAACTATGAAGCAACTCCTGGAGGTAGGGGTTCATTTTGGCCATGAGACTAAAAAGTGGAACCCTAAGATGAAGAAATATATATATACAAATAAAAGTGGTATATATATAATTGACCTTCAGGAAACACAGAGGCTTCTAATTGAGGCTTATGAATATGTTAAAAAAGTTGCCGGTGAGGGCGGGATTATATTGTTTGTAGGTACAAAAAAACAAACCCAGGATATAATCGAATCTTATGCCACTGAATGTGGAATGCCATATGTTAAGAACAGGTGGCTGGGAGGCACTCTTACTAATTTTGAAACTATAAATAAGAGAACAAAAAGAATTGATGAAATAGAAGAGATGGAAAAGTCAGGTATTTTTGAAAAGTTACCCAAAAAGGAGGTTCTGGGAATAAAGAAAGAGTATGAAAAGCTTCTATTCAATATCGGAGGTATAAGAAATATGAAAAAAATCCCCGATGTTCTTTATGCTATTGATCCTAATAAAGAGATGATTGCTGTAAGAGAAGCAAGTAAGCTGGGAATACCTATTGTAGCTATAACAGATACAAATTGTGATCCTGATATTATTGATTTTGTTATTCCGGGTAATGATGATGCGATCCGTTCCTGCAATCTGATAACAAGTGTCATATGTGATGCTGTAAAAGAAGGAAAAGAGCAGAAAATTAAGTTAGAGGAAAGCCCTGAGGAAAAAGAGGCAAAAAAGTTAGAAGAAGAAAAAACTGAAGACGATTTAGAAGATTTACCTGAAGATGAGGTATGGGTTTAAGGATTTTAGGGAGGAATAATGGAAATCAAAGTTGAATTGGTAAAAGAATTACGGGAAAAAAGCAGCGCTGGTATGATGGATTGTAAGAAAGCTCTGGTGGAGAGCAATGGAGATATAAAGAAAGCAGAGGAGATATTAAAAGTAAAGGGCCTGTCGAAAGCTTCTAAGAAAGCTTCCAGGACTGCTAAAGAAGGTATAATTGACAGCTATATACATACAGGCTCTAAGATTGGTGTAATGGTTGAAGTTAATTGTGAAACTGATTTTGTAGCTAGAAATGAAATGTTTAAGAATTTTGTACATGATATTACACTTCATATTACAGCAGCAGCGCCGTTATATGTTTCCAAAGAAGATGTACCTCAAGAGATGCTGGATAAAGAGAAAGAACTTTACAGGAAGCAAGCTTTAAATGAAGGTAAACCTGAAAAAATTATAGACAGGATTGCTGAAGGTAAACTTAAGAAATATTATGAAGAAAATTGCCTGCTGGAACAGCTGTTTGTAAAAGATAATGATGTAAAGATTGGAGACTTATTAAAACAGCATATAGCAAAAATGGGTGAAAATATAGTGATTAAAAGGTTTGAAAGATATATCCTTGGAGAAGAATAATAAGTAATTTCTAATATTTTTTTGCTTAAAAGATAATAGGCATAAAAAAGATAATAGGCATAAAATATATGGAAGAATTAAAATACAACAGGGTTTTACTTAAGATCAGCGGCGAGGCATTATTGGGTGATTTAGATTATGGAATAGACCCAAAGGTTACCAATAATATATCCAGTCAGATAAAAGAGGTAGTAGAGTTAGGTGTAGAAGTGGCAGTAGTTGTTGGTGGAGGGAATTTCTGGAGAGGTATTCCTGCTAGTTCAAATGGCATGGATAGAACCACCGCTGATTATATTGGAATGCTGGCTACCATTATGAATGCATTAGGGCTGCAGAATGCATTGGAAAGAATGGGAATAATTACCAGAGTTCAAACTGCAATATCAATGCAGGAAATTGCTGAGCCTTTTATCAGGAGAAGAGCGGTAAGACACCTGGAGAAGAAAAGAGTGGTAATATTTGCCGGTGGGACCAGTAATCCGTATTTTACAACTGATACCGCTGCAGCGCTGCGAGCACTTGAAATAGAAGCCGAGATAATATTTAAAGCTACAAAAGTTGACGGTGTATATGATAAAGATCCTCTAAAATTTAAAGATGCCAGGAAGTTTGTTAAATTAACTTTCCTGGATGTATTAAAGAAGAATATCAGAGTTCTGGATTCTACAGCTACTTCCTTATGTATGGAAAATAATTTACCTATTGTTGTTTTTGATATTACAAAGCCAGGCAATATAAAAGGGGTTATAATGGGTAAAAAAATTGGCACTTTAGTTACAAAGGAGTAAAGAATGAAAGATGTATTACTGGTTGATGAGAAAAAAAGAATGAGTCAGTCTCTGGAAAGAACTCAACATGAATTTAATACTATTAGAACAGGAAGAGCCTCTGTGTCTTTGCTGGATAATATTTATGTTGATTATTATGGCAGTAAAACTTTATTGAAACATATGTCTAATGTCAGTATACCCGAACCGAGAGTTATCCTGATTTCACCTTACGAGCCAAAATTTTTAAAGGAGATTGAAACTCAAATATCCAAATCCGATCTGGGTATTAATCCATCAAATAACGGAAAAGTTATCCGGCTGAATATTCCTTCCCTAAATGAGGAAAGAAGAAAAGAATTAGTCAAATTAGTTAAGAAGATTGCAGAAGATGGGAGAATAGCAATTAGAAATATCAGAAGAGAAATAAATGATGAATTTAAGAAATTGGAAAGTAAAAGCGAGATAACTGAAGATGATCTAATAAAATCTCAAAAGGAAGTTCAGGAAATTACTGATGAATTCATAGAGAAGATTAATGATTCTCTAGCCCAGAAAGAAAAAGAGATTATGGAAGTGTAGGTAGGAAGTACTTTGAGTTTAATTTCTTCTATTTTTTCTTCTGTAAGAGTTCCGACCGTAAAAGAGCTAAAAAAAAATAGCATTCCAGAGCATGTGGCTATTATTATGGATGGAAATGGCAGGTGGGCTGCCAGGAGAAAATTACCACGGTTTGCTGGCCATAAAGCAGGGGTTGAGGCTCTAAGGGAGGTTGTAAAAACATGCGTACAGTTAGGAATAAAATTCTTAACTGTGTTCTCATTTTCAATTGAAAACTGGCAAAGACCAAAAGACGAAGTCAATTTTTTATTAAATCTATTCCTAGAATCATTAAAAGAGGAATTGGAAAATTTTAACAAAAATGGCGTAAGAGTATTCCTGGTGGGTGATAGAAAGTTAATTCCTCATGAAATACTGGAAGCTTTTGAAAATGCAGAAAAAAAGACTGCAAATAATAATAAGCTTTTTTTCAATATTGCTATTAATTACGGCTCCAGGCAGGAAATTGTAGAGGCGGCCAAAAAGATATATAAAGCAGCCGCTAGAAATGATATAAATATTGAGAAACTGGATGAGAAAACATTTTCAGACTATCTATTTACGAAAGGATGCCCCGATCCTGATTTTTTAATCAGAACCAGTGGTGAATATAGAGTAAGTAATTTCTTATTGTGGCAAATTGCATACTGCGAATTTTATTTTGTAAAAACGCTCTGGCCAGATTTTAAAAGGAAAAATTTCCTGAAAGCAATTTATTATTATCAGCAGAGAAATAGAAGATTTGGCAGGTTGTGATTTCTTATGCAAATTCTGACTACTATTCTCCAGTATATTCTGGCAATAATTGGATTATCCCTGATAATAATAGTTCATGAATTAGGGCATTTCTCAATGGCTAAAATGGGGCAAATACATGTTGAGGAATTTTTTATTGGTTTTGGCCCGAAGCTTTTTAAATTTAAAGACAGGCGCGGTACCACTTATGGTATCAGTGCTTTACCTATAGGAGGTTATAATAAAATTTTAGGTATGGACAGAAATGAATCCATACCCCCTGATATGAAGGATAAGTCTTTCCAAAATAAGCCATTTTTTAAAAAGTTTCTGGTTGCTATAGGTGGACCTGGTTTTAATGTGATTTTTGCGGTGATACTGGTAGGAATCTTCTTGAGTATGGGTGTGCTGGTTCCCACGACAACTATTGATTTTGTCCAACCTGAATCACCTGCCGAGATAAGCAGTTTTAAAATAGGTGATGAGGTTATTGCTCTTGGTGATAAAAGAATTGAAAGCTGGGATGATTTTTCGGAAGTAACAAAAGAAAATCCCGGTAAGGAAGTGACCTATACTGTTATACGTAACGGGGAGGAAATAAAACTGGAAGTAAAACTGAATAATGTAGAAGGTCAGGGGTACTTAGGAATAAGTCCAAGTAGTGTTGAGGAGAAATTAGGTTTTCTTGAGATAGTAAAAGAAAGCGTTAAGATGACATGGGATATAAGTATTGGTTATGTCAAGGTTATTGGAATGCTATTTTCAGGTAAAATACCTCTTAGTGAAGCCAGGCCTGTTTCACCGATTGGGGTAGTAAGCATATTTCAACAATATGCATCAACGGGCATGCAGAATTTTATTTTCTTTGTTGCATTTGTTTCTATTCTAATAGGTTTTAGTAATTTGATCCCAATACTTCCTCTGGATGGAGGAAATATTGTATTGATCATAATTGAAGCTATAAGAAGAAAACCCGTACCCAGGAAAGTTTTAGAGATCTTCAATTCTATAGGAATATTTATTCTGGTTTCAATACTCATTATTGGTATTGTTTTTGATATAATAAAACCTTTTAATATAATGAATATGTAATAATTAAATAACTAATGGTTCATATACCCCTGGGTCTATATAGATAATATAATACTAACAATAACCAAGGAGGCAATATGAACATAAATATTAAACCTTATACTGTTAAGTCACCAGAAGGAATGTTCAAGCAGGATGTAATCTCAAATGAAAATAAAAAGAAAAAAAACTAAGGTCATACAGGTAGGGAAATTAAAAATAGGGGGTAATAATCCTATTATTGTTCAGTCCATGACTAAAAGCAAACTGGAAGATTTAGACAGCATTAGAAGTGAAATAGAAGAGCTGATTGGCAGTGGTTGCGAACTTATTAGAATAGCGGTACCTGAAAAGAGATCAATAAGCTATCTTAAACAATTAATTGACGGGCGAATTTTTTCAGTTCCAGTAGTAGCTGATATTCAATTTGATTACAGATTAGCACTGGAATGCATGGATATTGGAATTGATGGAGTAAGAATAAATCCGGGAAATATAGGTGGGCACAAGAGAGTTGGAGAGATTGTAGAAAAAGCTAAAAGAAAAAAGGTTGCAGTAAGGATTGGAGTTAATTCGGGTTCTATAGATAAAAAGATTTTGAAAGAAAATAACGGGAACATTGTCAACTCGATGGTTGAAAGCGTGCTGGAAAATGTTAGACTTTTAGAAAGTTTAAAATTTAATAATTTTAAAATATCGGCAAAAGCATCATCAGTTCTGGATACCATAAATGTATATGAGCTAGTATCAAATAAAGTTGATTATCCCCTGCATCTTGGTGTGACTGAAGCAGGACCTAAATTCAGGGGCAGCATAAAGTCTTCAGTGGGCATTGGTATCTTATTGTCTAAAGGAATAGGAGATACCATCAGGGTTTCGCTGACCGGAAAATCAATTGATGAAGTAAAAGCTGCATATATAATTCTTAATAGTTTAGGCTTAAGAAAGGTGGGAGTGGATATCATTTCCTGTCCCACATGCGGAAGAACGACGGATGATTTAGAGCAAATTGTAGATGAAATTGAGAAGCTTACAACAGGTATAAAAAAGAATTTGAAATTAGCAGTTATGGGTTGTATTGTAAATGGACCTGGGGAGGCAAAAGATGCAGATCTGGGGATAGCCTTTGGTAAAGATAAGGCTGCAGTATTTTTAAAGGGCAGAGTGATAAAAAGAGTAGATAAAAATATTGCAGCAAAAGAATTTAAAAAGGAGTTAGAAAGATTAGTTTAAATAGGCAAAAGGGAGCTTAAATTGAAATTTTCTCAATTTTTTATTCCAACTTTAAAAGAAGTACCCAGCGAAGCCGAAATACCAAGCCATTCCCTGGCTCTGAGAGCTGGACTTATCAGAAAAGTTGCATCAGGCATTTATTCTTTTTTGCCACTGGGATTCAGGATCTTAAAAAAGATTGAAGAGATAATTAGACAGGAAATGAATAGTACCGGCGCTATTGAGCTGTTTTTACCGGTTATACAGCCTTCGGATTTATGGAAAAAATCAGGAAGGTGGAAAGAATACGGTCCTGAAATGTTCAGATTAAAAGATAGGAACAAAAGGGATTTCTGTCTTGGACCTACTCATGAGGAACTAATAACCTATCTGGTACATTTAGATTTGAAGTCATATAAAAATCTGCCTGTAAATTTATATCAAATCCAGGTCAAGTTCAGGGATGAAATAAGACCACGATACGGATTACTCAGAGCCAGAGAGTTTATTATGAAAGATGCCTATAGTTTCTGCAGGAACAATGATGATTTAGAGGTTATTTATAAGAAGATGTACAATGCTTATTGCAGGATACTGGAAAGAATTGGTCTCCAGTATAAGGTGGTTGAGGCTGATACAGGACTGATTGGCGGAAAGTTTTCCCATGAATTTATGGTACTTGCTGAAAATGGTGAAGAAAGATTGGTTTTTTGTCCGGGATGCGGTTATTCGGCAAATTATGAAATGTCAAAATCCATTTCTGAGAGTGGTAAGGAAAATAAAGATAAGAAAATAAACAAGTGGGGTGATTTTACTTATCCAGAGCAAGGAGACAGGTGTATTAATTGTGGGAAAGAACTGAAGATTGAAAAAGGAATCGAGATCGGACATATTTTCAAGTTAGGCGATAAATACAGTGAAAAGCTTGATGCCAGATTCCTGGATGTAGATGGAAAGTTGAAGCCTTTAGTTATGGGCTGTTATGGAATAGGGGTCAGTAGAATACTGGCAGCAGCGATAGAACAACTGCACGACGATAAAGGGATAATATGGCCGCCTTCTATAGCTCCATTTACAGTTAATATTATTGTTACCACTGAAAAAAATAAGGAATTATCAAAAGCAAGCGACATGATATATAAGACTTTAAAAGAATTAAATGTCGAAGTTCTTTATGATGATAGAGATGTAAGCGCAGGAATAAAATTTAAAGATTCAGATTTAATAGGAATCCCTATTAGATTTATTTTAGGCAGGAAATTTCTGGATAGTAGATTAATTGATGTTGAGTATAGGAAAGACGGTAAGAAAGTGGAGCTATCCGTAGATTCTATTCCAAAGTTTATAAAAGAATTTGAGACTGCAAATAGCCTTAAGCCAACTCAAGATGAACAATCAAAAAAGTAAAATCAGAGGAATTTTAGAGAAGATTATTTTTAAAAATTCTGAAACCGGGTTTATGGTTGGAAAAGTAAGATTAGAGGATAATAATCTGGTAACTATTGTAGGAAATGCTTTTGAGCTTCAATGTGGTGAAAAAATAGAAGTGACTGGAAAATGGATTTTAAACAGGAATTATGGAAAACAGTTTGAAATTGAAAGCGTTAAGACAGCTGAACCAGCTACTGCTGTCGGTATCAAGAATTATTTAGGTTCAGGTTTAATAAAAGGTATTGGACCGGTAATGGCAAACAGAATAGTTTCTCATTTTAAGCTTGACACTTTAAAAATACTGGATGAAGAGCCGGAAAGATTGAATGAGATAGATGGTATTGGTAAAAAAAGAATAAATTTAATTTCAAAATCCTGGGAAAAACACAAAAATATAAGAGAGGTTATGATCTTTTTACAGTCCTATGGAATAAGCAATACTTATGCTACAAAAATTTATAATAATTACGGCGATAACTCCATAAATGTTATAAAGGTAAACCCTTATAGGCTGTCAGATGATATATTTGGAATAGGTTTCAAAACCGCAGATAAAATTGCATTAAAAACAGGTATTGAAAAAGATTCACTGTTCAGGATAAAGGCAGGAATAATTTATTTACTAAAGTCCGCAGAGGATGATGGGCATTGCTATTTACCATATGAAGAATTTATAGAGATAGCAGAAGATTTTCTTTGCGTGGAATTAGGAAAGATTACCGATGCTTTAAATAAACTTGAAGGGGAGGGAAAAATAATTATTGTTAAAGATGATATAAGCAAAGTGTATCTGACCGGTATCTATAATGCTGAAAAATACGTAAGTGAAAAAATTCTGGCACTTTTAAGCTATGAAATGGAAACTAAGATAAGGGGAATCAAAAAGGATGGTATATACGATTTAATAAATAATCTGGCAGCAAAAGAAAGAATAATTCTGGATGACATTCAGATGAAAGCCATTGAAAAGGCAGTAACTGAAAAAATACTGGTTATAACCGGAAGTCCTGGTACAGGAAAAAGTACCATACTGAATTTTGTTATAAAAATTTTTGAAAAGGAAAATAAAAGCGTTCTTTTATGCGCTCCAACAGGAAGAGCTTCTAAAAGGCTGTGTGAGGCTACTGGCAAGGAAGCAAAAACTATACACAGACTTCTAAATTATAACCCAAAATTAAATAAATTTTTAAAAAATGAAAAAAACCCTATTGATGTAGATATGGTAATAATTGATGAAGCTTCAATGCTGGATATAAGGTTGATGAGAAATTTGCTTTTAGCCATAAAACTTCAAACTGGTGTCATTTTTGTAGGTGATGTAGACCAATTACCGGCAGTAGGTCCTGGAAACGTTTTAAGTGAGATAATCGGTTCAGGTATAGTTCCTGTAATTGAACTTCAAAAGATATACAGGCAGGAGGGTGAAAGTCTTATTATATATAATGCCCATAAAGTCCGGGATGGCCAGTTTCCATATATCGGTAAACCAAAAAATAATGACTTCTTCTTTATTGAAAAAAATGAGCCTGAAGAAGTTGTTGATTTGATATTAAATCTACTGACCCAAAGGATTCCTAAGAGTTTTAATTATAATCCCCTTTATGATGTCCAGGTTATTGTGCCTACCAATAAAGGAATTGTAGGAGTTAATAATTTAAACTCCAGAATTCAGGATATTTTAAATTTTAATAGTCAAAAAGTGCTAAGAGGTTCTGTGCAGTACAGACTAAATGACAAAGTGATGCAGTTAAAAAATAATTACGAGAAAGATGTTTATAATGGGGATATAGGATTTATAAATGGTATAGATATGGAAATGGAAGAAATCACAGTAAATTTTGATGGCAGAAATGTTGACTATAGTTTTTTTGAGCTGGACGAATTAAGTTTATCTTATGCTATATCTATTCATAAATCTCAAGGGTCTGAGTTCAAATGTGTCATAATACCCCTCTTAACTTCTCATTATATGCTGCTGCAAAGAAATTTGCTTTATACAGCAATTACAAGAGCAAAGGAACTTGCGGTAATAGTTGGGAGCAAAAAGGCAATAGGAATGGCAGTAAATAGAAATATTGTTGAAAAGAGATACACTAGTTTAAAGGGATTGCTTAGAAATTTTTAATGAATTCCTATTCCAGTTCTCTGGCAGTTCTATGCCAGGTAGATAATAGTGTTATAAATTCCATTAAATTTTTTTATAGTTACAGCACAACTAACTATAACCTTTACATAACAGCTCTTACCAATGAAATTTCTTCTCACCTTAAGAAATCCTGATTTCCACATAAGAAGCTCCACATAAAAACTCCATAAAAAGCGCTAATGTCAATATTCAGCGATTATGTCACCTAAAAGCATATAGTTTTATTCAGCGAAAATGTCACCTTCCTTAAAATTTAATATTTATCAGTTTCCCATGCAATAGTTGAATTAAATAGTCCCAGTTCAAGCTCTTCATCCCTT
>JAUWQC010000261.1 GCA_030611285.1 bacterium
AGAAACTGAAGGGAATCTCGGGTCTCTTAAAGCTGACTCTATGGCCATATTCCTTATGGTTTCCCAGAGAGGTGTTTCAGCGGTTATATTGCCTATACACCCTCTTAAATTGCCATCAGAATGTAAGGTCACAAAGGCGCCGCACATAGTATTAAGCATAACATCATCTATTTTATATTCTGGAGCTGCTCTACCATTAACTGCGCTGTCAATTGATTCCCTGGCTATCTTAATAAGTGTTTTTTTATGCTTAAGAGTAAGTTCCATAAGTTTAATATTTTCCATATTTTGTCACCTTTTTAAATAATATTTTTGAAACCAATGATTATTATTTTTTATAAAATGCCGCAGACAGGTAGCCTACCACCGCGCTCCTGTCACCTGTAACATCTCCGGAATTCTTGTAATTTAAAATTTTAGAACTGTTTGCACCCATAATTTTTGAAGCAATCATAGCAGAAATTACCGGACCACCCCCGCACATCTCGGCATTATTCCTGAGAAATTCTAACATCAGTTTTTCAGGATCAAAACCTCCAACTAACTCCTCTACTTTTTTATCTAAAGTGACAGCAATGTCATAAGGGTGATAATGTGATAGATCTGTGCTTGCAACAATTAATATGTTTTCATTTTTGAAAAGGTTTCCTACAGCGTTTCCCAGCTCTTTTATGTTCTGGCTGTTTTGCTGTCCTATTACTAGGGGGACTATTTTTATATCTTCAAATAAAACCTGTAAGAATGGAAGTTGAACTTCAAGGCTGTGTTCATCATTATGACCGTATGTTGACAATTCTATAACGGAGCTTTTATCTGCAAGAATTTTAGCTCTTTCTTTATCAATGTATACCAGTCCCAGGGGGGTTCTATAAGCGTTTCCATTATAAAGAGAAATAAAGTTAAAATATTCTGAATGAGATGGCGCTATTATAAAAATACTGTCAAATTTTTTTCCAGCTATTTGTTTGTAGGAGTATGCTGCAACCTGACCGGAATAAATATAGCCAGCATGGGGGCATACAATTGCTTTAATGTTTTCCATATCTGAAGATTCTGTATTATCGAGAAATTTATTTATTTGTCCGCGGAGTATATCCGGGTCACCGGGATAGAAACTACCATCTGCTATACTTTCTCTGATAATCTCATCTTTTACCATGCGATAGTCCTCCTGAAGTCTTATTTTCTAATAAAGAATCTGATAACTATATTTAGAATTATGGTAAGAACAATACTTAAAATTATACTTGAAGCAATGGGAAAATAGAAGGTAAAATTATCTTTTTGGATATTAATATCCCCCGGTAATTTGCCCATAAAAGGGACTTTAGAAAATAATAATATCAGCCCACCCAGTATAGCTATACCGATGCCAATAAAAATTAAAATTTTCCCCAGATTGCTAAAGTTTACAAAATTCATTGCATTATGTAATTATATTTAAATTATTTTTTTTTAAAGTAACATTATTTTAAATTATTAAAAATCAGTCCACTTTTAAATTTTAAATGACAAAATCTAAAAATTATCATGTCAATATTCAGCGATTATGTCACCTAAAAGCATATAGTTTTATTCAGCGAAAATGTCACCTTCCTTAAAATTTAATATTTATCAGTTTCCCATGCAATAGTTGAATTAAATAGTCCCAGTTCAAGCTCTTCATCCCTT
>JAUWQC010000181.1 GCA_030611285.1 bacterium
AATTCTCTTTCGGCCAGGAGCGTTATATTTTAATCTAAAGCAGAGAAATGAAAATAGCAGTTACAGCAGATGTACATTTAAAAACAAAAGAAGAAAATCCTGAAAGGTGGAATGCATTATCAAATATCCTTGATAAGATGCTTTCCGAAGATATTAAAACACTATTTATTGCAGGTGACCTATTTAATGAAGAAAGTCAAAATTATTCTGAGTTTGACCAGTTTTGTAAAAATACAAAATATACCAGTAACCAGATTAAATTCCATATAATTCCTGGAAATCATGACCCCTCCATTAAACAGCAATATTTTACTTCAGACAATATCAGAGTCTTCAGTAAATCTGAAATTGTTAAATTAGGAGAGCCACCCGCTACCTTCCTTTTCATACCTTATCTACCAGCCAAGTCTATAGGAGAAGTTATAGCAGAATATAAGGAAAACCTGCCCAGGCTCTGGATTTTAATTGGCCATGGCGACTACATGGCGGGCCTGCGTGACCCAAATCCCTACGAGCCAGGTATTTATATGCCTTTAACCAGAAATGAAATCCAGTACTATAACCCTGCTAAAATCATACTGGGCCACATACACAAAAAAATAAATTTGGGCAAAGTTTATTATCCCGGATCACCCTGTGGTCTGGACATAAATGAAACTGGAAAAAGGAGCTTTTTAATTGTAAATACAGATACCTTAGAAGTAGTTGAAAATGTAATAGACACTGACTATATAT
Source organism: bacterium (assembly GCA_030611285.1). Classification (GTDB taxonomy): domain Bacteria; phylum Actinomycetota; class Humimicrobiia; order Humimicrobiales; family Humimicrobiaceae; genus Hydromicrobium. The sequence continues at coordinate 736 of JAUWQC010000181.1, forward strand.
TCTTTAATGAGACTTTAATTTCCTTACCCACTACTAATGAATTTGAATATATAGAAAGAAAGATACAGGAAATGGTCAGAAAATGGAATATAGGTAAAAATGAGGCATCAAAAGTAAGAATTCGTTTAAAAATTAAAGGATATACATCTAATAAAAATAAGCTTCTTGAAATAACCAAAGAAACACTTAAAGATTTTACTTTTTATAACTATGAAGAACCTGACCTAACTGAAGTATCAATATTTAATGACCCGGAAAGAATAGCTATTGTAGAGAAACTAAGAAATGAGATTGAAAAACTTAAGTGGGATAATGAAATTACTTCGAAGGAAGATATTTTAGAAAAATCTCTTCATATAATTTTGAAAGAATAATTATATTGCAGGAATTAAGAATTTATGGGAATTAAGATTGATAAAATATCAGTAAAAGATCTAGGGCCAATTAAAAGTTTTATAGCTAAGTTTGGTATATTTAATCTTATATACAGTAGAAATGAGAAAGGAAAGACTTTTCTTACTGAATTTATAATTCGCTCTTTATTTAAGAATATCAGCCGGTGGAGCTATTTAAGAAAAGGGGGGAAGGGAAAGGTTACTATCAGCGGCCTGGAAGAACAAACCATTGATTTTTCTCCTCCCTCCCAGAAAAAATTAGGAGATTATTGGGAAAGTAGTGAAAAAGGACTGCCCATATCAATGGCAAAACTCCTGGTAGTAAAAGGCGGAGAAGCTGGTATAGAAGATGGTGAAGGTATAAGTAAATTTTTAATAAAAGAAGTATTGTCCGGCATAAATATCCTGGATAAGATTGACAATGATAAAAATATTTCAAAAACTGTAAGGTCAGCAAAGATTAGTGACAGTCAGATTATTATTTCACATATGGGCGAAGGAAAGCAATACAACGATATTAGATATGAACTAGATAGTATTGAGAAACGATTTGAAGAAATAGAATCCGATTACACCCAGGGTATATTGAAAACTTACAGGATAAAAGAAAAAATTCTAAAAGATAAGTTGGAACAACTTGATAAAGCAAAAAGACGCCAGGCTTATTTAATTTTAGAAAGAATAAAAAAGTTAGATGCAGAATTAAATAATATTACCGAAGATGAATTAAGCAGGGCAGAGACTGATCTCTCCCGTTACAGAGATAAAAAAGAATCCTATAACTATCTGGAAGAGAAACGCAAAATCGCTGTTAAAGAAAGCAAAGACTTCAAGTGGTTGGAAAGCGCCCTACCTCATTACAAAGATTTATCATTAAAAATTATAAAAAAACCCGCTAAATCTTTGCTTTTTATATGTGGTATTTTAGCGGCTGCCGGCATAGCTGCCGCAGTATCTTTAATTTTTTCTCACACGAAAATTTCTGCTGCTGCATTGACTGCATATTTAGTAATTATATGTTTTTGTTTTTTAAGCTCATTGGTATCTTCACTTGTTTATATTAAAAAATTCAATAGTTTTTCAAAACAGGCAGGACAAAATGAAGAGTTAAATAAAATTAATGAAGAATTTAAAATTAGGACGAGCAGACAGCTAACAGATATTGCGCTACTTGAATCAACCTTAAATGAGCAGAGAGAATCCAATAGCGAGTCAAGGATAATAGAAAAGCAAATTGATGATCTTAATAAAGAACTCCGGAAACTACGTTTTTCTATTAACCAGAAAATAGCAAGCTTTGTTGAAAAAGAAGCCAGTGAGCAGAACTGGGATACAATACTCAAGGACCTAAAGCAAAATAATAGAAGCCTGAGAAATGAAATTGATGAGGAAAGACAAGAACTATATAAACTGGGGATATCAGAAACAGATTTCCTTTCAGAAGATATAGGAATTAAATACAGCCAGCAGGAATATGAGCAAACCCAATCAGAGTTTGGGCATATCCAGGGAGAAATTAAAAACCAGGAAGAAAAAATTCAAAATTTAAAACAAAGAATCTGTGAAAAGACTAAAGATGACCTCAGTATTAACTGGGAAGAGCTTATTGAAAATCTACGACAAAAAAGGCGTAATGTGCAAAATGAACTAAGAGAAGTTACCGCCGGTATTGTGGCAGGCTTTAGTATCCACAAAGTCATCTCTAAATTACGCGAAGAAGAAGATGCTAAAATACAACAAGGGCTGCAGTCAGAAGT
>JAUWQC010000104.1 GCA_030611285.1 bacterium
TAAACTTGCATTGAATCTACTGAGATAATATCTGTATTGAGCAGTTTTGCAAGAATAATACCAATTCTACTTTTACCAGTACAGGTTGGGCCACAAATAACAATAACTTTTTTTTGGTTAATTAATTTCTCAAGCAGTTTATTTAAATTGATATGATCATTTCTTAATTTAGATTTGATTAAACTTAAGTCATTTTTTTTTATAATTTTCATTTTATTTATATTATTAGACATAATTCTTGCGAGCTAAGCCACCCATAAGGTAAAATGTTTTAGCGCTGATAATAATTACTGAAACAATTTTTCCAATAAGACCGGAATTACCCTTAAAATTTACTATAGTATTATTTTCCATCCTGCCTTTCAGTAAGTTACCATCTTTTACGCTTTTACCTTCAACTAATACTTTAAACTTTTTACCAATAAATTTTTTATTTTCTTCATTAGAAATCCTGTTTTGAGTCTCAAGTAATTCTTTAAACCATTTCTTCTTTTCCTCCAGCAAAATATAGTCTTTTATTTCTGATGCTTTAGTTCCTTCTCTAGGCGAATATATAAACGTAAATGCCCTGTTGAATCTAACTTTTCTCACCATATCCAGAGTCTCCAGGAAATCATATCTCTCTTCACCGGGAAAACCGACTATTATATCAGTAGTAATAGAACAATCGGGAATTTCTTCTCTTATATTTTCTATTATGTTAAGGTAATCTTCTCTTGTATAATTCCTGTTCATTTCTTTTAAAACCTTATTTGACCCTGCCTGCATGGGAAGATGAATATGTTTTACAAGGTTATCCCTATTCTTAATGATATCAATAATGCTTCCGGAAAAGTCTCTGGGATGTGAAGTCAAAAATCTGATTCTTTTAAGTCCCTTTATATCTGATACTTTCTCCAGCAATTCAGAGAAGGTGCACTCCTCATTTAGATCCTTTCCATAAGAATTAACGTTCTGGCCAAGAAGTGTTACTTCTATTACTCCCTGTGATACCAGTCCTTCAATATTTCTTATAATTTCTTTTACTTCTACAGATTTTTCCCTTCCCCTTACAAAAGGAACTATACAATATGAACAGTAATTGTTACACCCAATGGTTATGGGGACAAATGCCTTAAAATTATACTCCCTTTTGACTTTGAAAAGGTCAGGGTCAAACCCATTATCCTTAATAGAACAAATACTTCTGTTGGTTAAAATACGCTTTTTAATTAATTCGGGAAGTTCAGGAATATTGTGGGTACCGAAAACAATATCTACAAAAGGAAAATCCTCTATTATCTTTTCCTTCAAATCTTGAGCTGTACATCCGCCAATACAAATTAAAATATCTTTATTTTTACTCTTTAATCTTTTTAAATTTCCTATATGGCCGTACAATCTATTTTTTGCTTTCTCTCTTACCGTGCAGGTATTCAATACTATAAGATCAGATGCCGCAATATCATAGGTCCTCTCATATCCCTCTTCTTCAAGTAAATACATTATTCTTTCAGAATCATTTTCATTCATCTGGCATCCGAAAGTTTTTATATATGCTTTCATCAGTTTGGATATCCTTCGGTGAAAAGTGATTTACAGATATATTTAAAAAGGTCATTTAAGGATTAAACAATCATTTGGATTCAATAGTAAGAACAATAGCAGTTTTTACTTCTCCATTTATTTCAATATCTTTAAAATAAGGTATACATACCAGATCCTGACCGGTAGGAGCTATGAAACCTCTGGCTATAGCAACACCTTTTATTGCCTGATTTAATGCTCCTGCGCCAATAGTCTGGATTGAACTCTGGTGTCGCTTCTAATTATTCCCGCTATTGCGCCTGCTACTGAATTGGGTTTTGATTTTGAAGAAACCCTGAGCAATTTAATACTATCATCCATATTATTATTCTTGCTATCTTAATTTTTATTCTTTTTGCTTCAATTCAATCAACAATTTTATAATATTATTTGCCTTCTTGCATTCTATGTTTTTACCGATGGTAATGAAATACTTCTCGCCTAATTCTTTAATCTTATCTTCCAGGGTTTTAATTATACATCTTATCTCTTCATCTTTAAACCTGCTTGCTAACCTGGACTCGTCATAAAGAATTAATCTTTTATCCGGCTTACTGTCCGCTTCATCTTCACTTAAATTATTAATTTTCTCCCTTAAGCTGCTGGCTGGATCAATTTTAAGTGGCTCCAACGCTTTAATTTCATTATATATAATTCTCTGAATACCTCTCTGGGATATATTCATATTAAACATATTTTTAGAAATCATATCCATTAAATTGTAATTATCGGTAAGTACCGGGATTTCTGTTATCTTTACCTTATTTTTACCAATAAAGTTTTTTAATTTTTCCCATCGGTCAAATTTTGGATAACTGTCATATTTCTTATTTTTTCTTAGAACTTCCCTCATAGTAGCTAATACCTGAGTTGGACTTCCGTAAAAAAAATTAATATCCCTATTTTGAAGCTGAAACTCAATGATGGTTTTTATAATATTATTCACACCACCTATAATACTTAAATCCCCGTCCATTTTGATTATCTGAGGTACTACAGACTGATCTTTTTTTTCAGGAATTTCTAAGAGATCTATATCTATATAAAATGAGGCACCTTTTGACCTGTCGGAAAAAACTATTCTTATATCATCAACATTTAATTTTATTGAAAATAATGCCATTCCCCTGCCGTGAAAACCGTAAGGATCTTTTATTCCATTTTCCATCTTTGAAGTTACTCTTGACTGGAAAATAAGCTTCTGCAAATTGGGAGGGATACCATTACCGTCATCTATAAAGTAAATTTTTCTTCTTTTATCTTCAATTTTCTTTGTTCCAATAAAGATATTCTTGCTGCCTGCATCACGGCTATTCCGAAGTAGTTCTACAATTATATCTTCAACACAATTTATGTCCTGAAGAGCCTGTCTTCTTTCAGCTTCTGAAATCTTTAATTTGACATATCCGTCCCCTAAATCTTCTTCAATATTCAGTGAATCTTTTATTTTTAATTCAGACAGAAATCTTTTTATATCAGAACTATTTTGCATATTCAACGGCTCTACTTTCTCTAATTACAGTTACCCTTATCTGCCCGGGATATTCCATTTCTTTTTCTATTTCTCTCGCTATTTCTTTAGCCAGCACAAAAGACCTATCATCATCAACTTCTTCCGGTTTAACCATAACTCTTATTTCTCTTCCAGCCTGTATTGCGTAAGCTTTTTCTATTCCTTTAAATTCAGTAGCAATTTTTTCCAGGCTTTCCAGTCTTTTAACATAACTTTCCAGCGCCTCTCTTCTGGCACCAGGCCTTCCACCTGATATCTGGTCTGCTGCCTGTATAATTACATCTAACACAGATCTAGCTTCTACTTCATTATGATGCGATTCTATTGCGTGGCAGATCTCCTCATCTTCATTAAGTCTTTTAGCCAGTTCAGCTCCGATAATTGCATGTGACCCTTCTATATCATGAGTTAATGCTTTTCCAATATCATGTAATAGTCCGGCTCTCTTTGCTTTTTTAATATTCATACCAAGTTCAGCTGCAATCACACCTGCTACATAGGCAACCTCCTTTGAATGAAGCAGCACATTCTGTCCATAACTGGTTCTGTATTTTAATCTACCCAGCACTTTTACAATTCCTGGATTTATTTCAGATATGCCGGCATCAAAAACAGCCTGCTCACCTTCTAACTTAATCTCACTATTGATAATTTTACTTGCTTTTCCATACATTTCTTCAATTCTTGCAGGATGGATTCTTCCGTCCATTATCAAATTTTCCAGTGCTATCCTTGCAATTTCTCTCCTTACCGGATCAAATGAAGATAATATTACAGCTTCCGGAGTATCATCTACAATTATATTTATACCGGTAAGATTTTCAAAAACTCTTATATTTCTGCCTTCTCTTCCTATTATTCTTCCCTTCATTTCATCATTGGGTAAATTTACTACAGATACTGTTGTTTCGCTAACATGGTCCAGCGCGCATCTTTGTATGGCCTGAGAAATTATTTTTTTAGCCATAGCATCAGCATCTTCTTTTAACTTTGCCTCAATATTCCTGATTTCTTTTACAGATTCATATCTCGCTTCTTCTTCTATTCTTTTAATTAGAATTGCTTTCGCCTCTTCTTTAGTAAGTTCAGCAATAGCTTCCAGTCTTAGTATTTCTTTATTTAGCGCTTCATCTAATATTTTATTTTTACTTTCAAGTTCCTCTTTTTTTTGATTTAGTGTCTGTTCTTTCTTCTCCAGGTAATGATTCTTTTTCTCAATAGAATCCTCC
>JAUWQC010000233.1 GCA_030611285.1 bacterium
AATCTTTCATATACCTTGACCAGGTCAATCGATCAATTAGCGATTACTGACACAGATGGCTCGAAGTGTTCTCTCTTCCCGTTTGGTTTTGGTCTTACATATTAAAAGTATATATAAATTAATCAGCTGATATTGCTTCGGTTGGGCAATTCTCTACTGCTTCTTCAATACACTCTTCATCACTTTCATCATAATCATTCTTGATAACTTCTGCTATATCTTCATCCTCATTTAATTTAAAAATATCCGGACATGTTTCTTCGCATAAACCGCAGCCGGTGCAGAGATCTTTATCTATTTTTACCTTCATCGATTTCCTTTCCACTTTTTAATTTATAAATCTTATTTATTCTTCAGTAATATTGTTATGTAATATACAAAATTTTTTTTTCTATTTCAACAAAAAAATTTTTTATTTCTCTATAGAAATATTAGTTAGAAACAGAGGATTTATTGACTATTAAAAATAGGATTGCTATTATTTCCTGGTTGATCAATTGGTATAATTTTTCTAAAGTTTAGAAGACTGGTAGAAATTATTTAATGGAAATTCTTATAAAAAATATATTGCCTAGAGAGTTTTACAAGAGAGATACCCTGGAAGTTGCCAGAGATTTACTTGGTAAAGCACTGGTGAAATTCAAAGGACCAGAAATGGTTGGGGGAATAATTCTGGAAACAGAAGCTTATTATGGCCAGGATGATCCTGCAAGTCATGCTTATGGTGGAAAGACGCCCAGAAGCGAGATAATGTTTGGAAAGCCAGGCATTGCCTATGTCTATATGTGTTATGGGATGTATTATCTATTAAATGTTGTAACCGAAAATGAAGGAAAACCAGGCGCAGTATTAATAAGAGCTCTAAAACCTCTCTGGGGAATTGATATTATGAAAAGAAGAAGAAATGCTAATCTGGAGGGCAGGCTTACAGACGGACCGGGTAAATTAACCATAGCGCTGGGTATAAATAAACAGGACAACGGTGTCGATATCGTAACAGGTGAAAATGGATTATATATATCTGATTATAAAAAAGGAAACAGCAGTTCGAGCATAGCTGTAACAGGTAGGATCGGAATTAAAAAAGGTGAGGACAGAATGCTCAGGTTTTTGATTAAAAATAAGTAATTATAATTTTTTAAAATATGTTAAATAATATGTTAAAAATAAATATGTGTTTGGAATGTAGGGGTATTTCTAATATAATTTATTTAGAGAATTACTATTAAGTTTTTTTAGTGCTAGTATAAATCTTTTAAGAGTAGTGAGTATGATTGATTTTAAAAAATTAAATAGGTTACCATATATTACTAAAAGGATGTATATAATTGGGAATATATGTAAATTAAGAAGTATTGATTTAGAATATTTATTTGGTCTTTTTGATTTATATAATAAGAAAAATAGTGGAAGGTGGTTCTGGCAGAAAGCAACTTTTACCGGGGTGCTTAAGGATGCTTATGACAATTTTAATGCAACTGTAGATGAAACTGTAAAGGATTTAAAGCAAGCTGATGAGAAAAAAACAAAAGAGCAGATAAAATCTGCTTCTAAAATATTCGATAAACTCATAGTTGGTTTGGAAATGAACTGCAATGTTAACCGGGAAAATGATTTTAATAATGTTAAAGGGTTTTTAGATAAAAATTTAAAAAGATTAATTAATGACAGTTTGAAAAGAATAGAATAATTTTTTATTCAGAGATTGGGTATTCCACTCTGTATTTTTGGCCTTCCTCGTAGGTTACTTCTTTCCCATAATAAGGTAAAATATCTGGACCAGTTAATTCTGAAGCAGCCTCGTATGTACCGGAGCTGATCTCTATTTCATCAGAGGTGGAGTTTTTTTCAACTATTATTATTTTATATTCAGGTCCCTTTAGATATACAGTTAAATCAAATCCGGTGTTATTTTCAATTATCAATTTACTCTTTCCAGGACCCCAAAATTTACGCTCGGGGACAGCTGGCGGAAGTGAGCTATAAGTTGAAGAAGCTATTAATTTTAATTTTGAATCAACCAGCAAGGGATTAATTTCTTCCTCTAGTTCCGGATTATATTCAACAATTATTTCATAAAGGAACGATGCTTTTTTATAACTACCGGAATTATATTTATCCCTGGCAATACTTTTAAGAGTAT
>JAUWQC010000213.1 GCA_030611285.1 bacterium
CAAAGACCTTTTCTAACTCCAATCACCCCAACAAAAGCGGCAAAAATTCCCGCTATACCATATCCTATAATACATGACCAGATAGCCGGTGTAACAGATAACTGCTGCCCAATGCTGTAACCAATCGCAACAGAATATAGAGATACCCACATCCCGATGAAAATCATCATCATAGTGGGCCAAGAAATTCTTTGCTCTACTGGGATAGGTTGATACACATCCTCATCATGTCCCATACCAACTTTCACATCAGTGTCAGCATTTTTAACGTAACTCATAATAAATAGTTCCTCCTTTATTTTTTAATTAATCACTAATATTGAAAAATACAACTTGAATTTCACGTTCTACTAATTTACTCATATCAGCTCTTTTTGATTATTTTTGCAGCAATAAATACAAAACCCAGAAGTTATAACATATTATCTTCTTATCTTTTTACTCCACGCACTAAAAGCTGATTAAACTTTTCTAAATCTCAAAATCCAATACTCTATGCTTCTCTCTGATAGATCGGTACGCTACTTTGCTATGGCTTACCCCCATCATCGTGGAGGCTATGGCATCATATACCGCGGCTCTCAATGGTTCAATTACAGGTATATTTATCCCCCTATTAAACAACTGCTCCTGAACACTATCTATAATTGGAGACATGCCTGTACATCCGAACACCACCGAGTAAGCACCATCTATTCTTATGGCTTTTTCAATCGTCTCGACTGCTATTTTAACCACCTCTTCGTGCTTTTTTGCTATATCAAGTACGGATACGTTGATTACAGGTATGGATATCAGTTTTTCGCTTAACCCATACTTAGCTATATTTCCTCTTATGGCTCTATCCATATCCTCTAGAATACCAATGACCGAAAATCTGCCTCCCAGTCGTACAGCCAGGCTTGTAGATGATTGGCAAGCCCCAAAAATTGGTATTTGAACCAATTCCCTGGCAGCATCAAGTGCAGGATCCAGGAAACAATCAATTACAACTGCATCGAAACCATTTTTCTCGGCCCACTTAACTTTCTGCAGAATATATGGGGCAACTATTGCGTCATCGTACATATTTTCAATAGACGAACTTCCTTTATCCACAAAAACAGTTTCTAATTTCACCAGCCCATTAGTCGCTTCTTCTATTTGCCTGCTTAAATTTTGGCGATCTGCAAGGTCTTCTTTAAATCCTTCCATCCAAATATCGGGAAATAAATCAAGAATTTTTATTCTTTTTTTTATCATAGCTCTCATACCCCCTAACTCAGTGTAAATCCGTATACGTATAGATAGAAGATTAGCCTATATGATAAAAGCTAAACCTTCATCTCATCCCAGGTTTACCCGAAGCGGTTATTTTACTAATTTTTCAATTGGCACATAATCAAAATCAAATCCGAAATGCCTGGGACCCAAAATACCAATTCCCTTACTATTTCTAAACTGTGGTCTTGCCTTTAGAGCAATTACGGCAATCTCATCCCCCTCTTTAAGATTCGGATTGGCTATAGGATCTCCGGTTTTTAAATCGACTACTGAAATAATATCCGGGCTTGTTGCTATCACAGAATTGTTTTTCCAGGCTACATGGTTTTCATTCTTAAACCAAATTTTCAGCTGATTCCCGGAAAATTCACCAGTACCTTCAATAGAATGAGTGCCCCAGTAATAACCAACTCTATCTTCCCACTCTTTTTTAAATACTATTCCTTTTATTAATATCCACCCTGAAAGGGCATTTACTAATTTATGGACAGGATCTTTGCCTGCTACTCTTGCTTCACGTATAAGTTTTCCGATATTATAACATTCTGTTAATGTCCCCGGTATGATCACTTCCTTAACTTCCTTACCAGTCATAAGGAAACCCGCATCGCCCGTTAATCCATATGAAGCAGCACTTAAGAATTTACCTATGCGTTCTGCTATAAGGTAGCTGGTAGAGTCTTTAATAATACAAATGTTTCCCCATGCATCAACAGATGTAATAGGTAACAAGGACTTGTCATGCAGATAAGGAGTTGTTTGGGATATTTCCGGAATTGCACGGCCAGTATAATCACCATCTATAGTTGGAATACCTGTAATCAAACCAGCGGCAATACACCCCGGTGTATTTGCACCACCCAGCTCTATAGGTATCAATGCATTAACTTTTTTCCCGATATAATTAGATAGCTCTTTAATAGCTATTGCCAAACAGTCCTTCTGTTTGTTTTTTTACAACACCAAGACCCAAGCTTGCCATTTCCTTAATTGCTTCTTCAGTATGAGGGGCAATAGAACCCATTAGGAATGGGCAAATAGTTAAATCATCGTCAGAATAATCTTTCGAAAACTAGGATTTTGCACTCGAATCATTT
>JAUWQC010000130.1 GCA_030611285.1 bacterium
TCAATAGAAAATAAATCTATTATCTGTTTATAGATAGTTTTTGTTGGTTGCCCGAACTCATCTTGTTTAACTCTAAAAAATCTTATTTGCCCTTTTCCGATTTTATCGAATATTTCTTTTTTGGGTAAGTTTATAAAATCAATTATTTGAATAGCATAATTTCTTAAAGGGTGTTCCCATTCTGTATCTTCGCTTTTACTAAAAATCAAAATATCTTCATAATAGTTTAACGGTGCTTTTTTAGCAGTCAGGCTATTCGCAAAGTGGTCTTTCTCCCAAATCATAGAATAATTAAAAGGAACATTTGCAATAGCTTTATTTATCAACTCAGTTGTAAAGGGTTGTTGAGCAAATAAAACCATTTTGCCATTTTTCCTCAAAATACGATTTGCTATTTGCATTATTTTATTAGTGTCAATAACCACGTCCCAACTTGTTTTCCCTTGCATTCCATGTATAACAGTGTCGCTATTTGCAATATTTTCTACAGTTCCGTAGGGCAAATCTGTTAATATTAAATCTACTGAACCACTTTTAATTTTTTCATGTTCGATTAGACAATCCCCACAAATTATTTTATTTACTTCCATATCAGTCCGTTCTTTCATAAACATTCATCCTTGCCAATTCCTGCTCATTGGGGTATGGCTCGTATTCCCGCCTCTGCTCCAGTTTGTAGATTCTGTTGTTTAAAGCGGTCAACTGCCTTAACAAGCCTTTATTCTTTTTGATTAGCTCGGCTATGTTTGTGTCCGTGATATCACCTCCCTACTATCTTTTTATAATCTTCCAATGGACACCAATTAGGTATAGTATTTTGATTTTTAATAAGTTCACCTTCACGTATACAAGTTTTACCTCGCCTATACCCACATTCCCTACAACTACTAATAATACGTTCAATTTTGCTTATCTTCTTTACCGTCATTTTATCCCCCTCCATTTATATATATTTATCAAAAACTTCTTCACTCACTTTTATGAAATTGTCAACGAAATTTTCCATATACTTTTCATCTGAAACAAAAGGCCATGTTGTAAAAAATGTTTTAATTAAAATCAAAATCATGGGTACGAAAAAATCCCCTCCAAATACTTCATTATTATCTTTTATCTTTAACATGTTAAGTTACCTCCTTTTTATTAATCATCTCACCCAATTATCCTGTGATTTATTATATTACTTACCAGCCGTTGATCCTCGCTTGTCCGCACGAAGTCAACTTGCTTAATATGCTCCCTGTTGACCCTACTGTTCACTTTCATTTTGGCGATCAGTTCAGGATTCTTTTTTAGCTTAAACTTCTTAACTATCCTCTTCCTGTGGCCATATACGCCCCGCTTAATAGGTATACCCCACTGTTTCAGCTGGCGATACATAGTGCTTTCTGCCACGCCGTACCTTTTGGCTATGTCGAGTATGCGGGTATCGCTTTCATATAGGGCGATTATGCTGGCTTTGTCGGCTTGGATAGCCCTGCCGACTAGTTTGGTGTTCATTGGGATTGCCTCGTTCCTCTTTTTCTCTGCCTCTATTTCCTTTTTTAAATTGTCATCCCTGCATTTATCACTACAAAATAATCTACCAGCTGTCACATTGGCAATTTCAATATAAAACACTTCCCCACAATTCCAACAATGTACCAGGATTTCGGTTACTTTAGTCATTGATTATTCGCCTCTCTTTACAACGCTATAAACACACAGCCAAGCCCGATTACCACCAAAATGATATTCGAGTTCAGCCTATTCATTTCAAGCCCTCTTACCTCGGCAAGCTCGCAGATTAGAAAGTGCATGAAAAAGGTTATGATGGCACAGCCGATTATTTTAAGGACGATTAGGGTTGTTGGCATAGTTGGCCTCCCTTATTAACAGTTTCCACGGTCGATTGGGGATTACTTTTCCAATCTCCTATCTCTACCGGTCAACTTTATAATTTTACACATTCCACCTATCCTACTGCTTATCCTCGAATCTATTTGCTCATCTATCTGCTGTAAGCTAAAATTACTTGTTATTAAAGTATGAAGCATTTCCTGCTCCCGGTAATTGATTATATAATATGTAATCTGCTGAACAAAAGCGGTCATCTTTTCAGCACCTATATCGTCAATGCAAAGTGTACTAGGATAGGTTGCAACTTCTTCAGCCACCTCGAATGGAGTATTTTCGCCTTCCTTCCTAAACATGCTCTGCAATTCCATTATAAAACCCGGATAGCTGATCCATTTAACTTTATTCTGTTTTTCCTTTAATAGCTCTTTCACCACACTGGCCATTAAAACAGTCTTGCCTACCCCGCTTGCCCCTGTAATGAATAGGGATTGATTTATCCCCTGCTTGACCAATTCTATTTTATCACATTCTATATCTCTAAATTTAACCGGCATTACCTTTAGTCGCTTTTGATATACCTGCTCTTTATAAACCTTTTTACATTTATCAGAACAGAAATATTGTTTAGGTATATCCCACTTGTCTTTAGGTATGGCTTCAAATTCAAACTGCTTACCACAGATTATGCAGGTTTCGCTATACTTTGTATTCTTTTTCCAAGTGGCTATATTTATTTTTTCCTGGCTCTTGAGGTTGTTTATTTTTTTGTTTATTTCTTCCATTTTGGTCTCCTTTCTTATTTTTTCTATCCCAACATAATATAGTATAATAATGTGATTTATATTTATATCCTTTAGACATAATAGAATTATTTAATTCTTCAATTTTATATTTAGCTATATCTTCTCCAAACGTATTTATTAATTTTTGGTGTTCTTCTTTGGTTAAATAAACCACATCCATATATTTGTCTTTTTTCTTTTTAATTTCCTTTCCTTTAATTTCCTTTCCTTTAATTTCATTGCCATTGGGGTGGCCATTAGCCTCCCCATTAGGGTGGCTATCACTTCCCCATCTTCTTTCTGCTCCTTTTATGCCGGCATCCCTTAATTTAATAGTCTTTTCATCTCTTATCGACAATCTATTTAATAAAGTTTTTGACCAAAAATATTCTTTATCAGCTTCAAACAATTCATATTTTTTTATACAATCATCAATGAATTTCTCTAATTTTTCAATTGGTATGTTATGGCATAAGGATAGCCCTGCTATAGCCACCCTATTAGGGTCGCTATTTATTAATTTTAATTTATAATTACTGGTTTCGGCCATAGTTTCTATTATAGCCCAATACCATCCATAACCTTCCCACCCATAATCAACACGCATAGATAATATTTTATCATCTCTATTCGCATTCGTATCATGGCTAAAATAGTAAATATTTTTCACTACATCACCACCCAAACAAAATTAGGGCAAGAAAAAAAGGCTAAATACCGGGAGACAAACCTATTGGTTAGATAGGAATGGTTACGATATTCAGCCCTCTTCTTGCCCTTTGTTTCGTTTGTTCTATTTACTTTAATAACCATATTATTATCTCCTAATAAAAATTATATCACACCTCATTTTAATATGCAAGTCTACCACAGCAGTCCTGGCACAGCCCGGATACGCTAGTTAGCACAATTATCATATTCCTGAAACTGGAAAATGTTTATATCCTCT
>JAUWQC010000134.1 GCA_030611285.1 bacterium
AATTTCCTCTCCTCATTCTAACCCGCATCATAATAATTATTATTTAAATTACAACTTGGGTATTTATATATCATGACAGTTCACATGTATCAACACCGCCACACTATAGCACCCATCGCACGGAAGACCAAGACATAGCAAACACCCATAACAATTTGATTTAATGCCGTTATTATCGATATCACATTGAAATATCAGCTTTGTTTTTATTATTTTCAACAAGTTCATATTTTTTACTTTTTACGCTTACAGACATTTTTTTGAGCGGGCTTATTATTTTATTAATGTCTGTAAAATTCTCTGAAGTTGTTATTCTTACCAGGTAATTTGGCAGTTTGATTACTTTGTCTTCAATGTATTTTAAAATACTTAAGGTTATAAATCCCAGGATAGTTACAAGTGCTGCAAGGTAATATAATTTAGTACCCAGTGCCATACCAACAGAAGCAACTACCCATATGCTGGCAGCGGTGGTTACCCCTCTTACAAGCGGTCCCTGCCTGAAGATAACTCCTGCTCCTATAAAGCCGATTCCAGTAACAATACCTGCGGCTATTCTGCTGGGGTCTACACCATACAATGATGAAAACCCCAGATAAGATATCAGGGTAAATACTGTTGAACCAAGGCATACAAGAGCGTGGGTTCTAAGTCCTGCCGGTCTTTCAGCTTTCTCTCTTTGGAAACCTATTAAGCCTCCGAAAATTAGCGCGAGAATACAGGGCAGTAGAATATCATATATAAATGCAAATGAGTCAAACCTTATTTCTGATAGAAATTTTTGGGTAAATTCCATTTTTTTATACCTTTTTATAATTTTTTACTTTTTTCATTTTTGTGAGAATATATTTTATCATATTTTGGGGCAGTTATGTTAATCTCTATGGTTAAAATAATTATTCTGCAGTTTATTCTGCAGTTTTAAATATACTAATGTGTAATAATAATGATATACTCCTGACAGATATTTTTAATTTTTTACCCTGGATAGAGTATAATGTAAATGCTTGAATACTGGAAAAAAGGATTTATTTTTAAAAAAATATCAGACTAATTATAAGTGATTCACAGGTAAGGAGAAAGAGTTGAATGTTTAGATCCTCGATAAAATTATTTAAGGTTTTTGGGATAGAGATCAGGCTGGATTACAGCTGGTTTATAATATTTGCGTTATTTGCTTACTATTTTGGATTTGAGTATTTTCCGAGGGTTCTTTCGGGATTAAACGGAGGTCTTCTGGCATTAATTACCATTATTACCGTAATCCTTTTCTTTACCTCGTTATTAATACATGAAATGAGCCATTCTCTGGTTGCCAGGAGGAGAGGCATATCTGTAAAGAGAATAACCCTTTTTATATTTGGGGGAATGGCAGAAATAGAGAAAGAACCTGAAACTCCTTATAGCGAGTTTGTCATGGCTATTGCCGGCCCTGCAGCGAGCTTTGTAATGGGCATAATATTTGGTGTCATATGGATCTTTACCGTAAATATTGCTCCTGTAAGAGAGCCGGCTAAATATCTGGCTATTATTAATATCGTACTGGGAGTTTTTAATATGCTTCCCGGTTACCCTCTTGATGGCGGAAGAGTGCTGCGGTCAATAGTATGGAAAGTTACAGGAGACCTGGAGCGTTCAACCTTTATAGCTTCTACGGCAGGAAGAGTAATTGGATTTATGATTATAGCAGTTGGTGTCTTCTATATCTTAACCGGTAATTTTTTAAATGGGGTATGGCTTGCTTTTATTGGATGGTTTCTGCAATCCTCTGCTCAAACGGGCTATCGCCAGCTTAAATTTGAAACTTCTATTAAAGGAATTAAAGTAGGAGATGTTATGAATGAGAATATTGTAAATGTCACAAAAGATATAACTATACAGGATTTGGTAGATGATTATTTTATGAAATATAGGTTTGGAAGGTTTCCAGTAATAGAAGATGAAAAAACCCAGAGGTTTATAGGTGTGATTTCATTACATGACATTAAGGGAGTTTCAAAGGAAGAGTGGGCGGAGGTTAAAATAGGAGATATAGTTAAAACAGTTTCAGAAAGTGAAAAAGTAAATATGTCTATGGAAATATCCGATGCTATTAAGAAGATGGGTAAAAATAACCTGGGTCACCTGGTAATAATGTCCGGTGGTAGATTAAGAGGAATAATTACAAAAAGTGATGTAATGCGTTTTATAAAGATCCGGTCTGAATTTCACTAGCCTTCCAAAATATTAATTGTAAAAAAATAATTTAGAGGTAGAAAGGTAGAGAAGGTGAAATATAGATTATTTAAAGATAGTAAAAAAGAGATTAAAGAAAATTTAAAAGATTTAAAAGTTATATATACTGATCTTGACGGTACTTTATTTAATGACAGGGGTTGTATTGTTAAGGATGAGAAAGGTGATTATTACTTTGAAGCAGTAAAACTGCTGCCAGAAATAGCAGGGAAAAATTGGGATGTCGTTCTGGTATCTGGAAGAAACAGGGTTCAGTTGAGATATAATGCTCAGATGATTGGACTGAAAAATTATATTGCGGAGTTAGGTTCTGAATTAGTCTATAATCTGGGTGAAGAAGTTTATACTACCTTTGACAGACAGAAGATGAAATACGATCTGACCTATAAAGGAAAGGATTTAATAAAGATTATAGAATTATTTAAGAAAAATTTTCCGGATAAAATAGAAAGTAAGATGGAATGGAGCAGATATAGATCGCATAGTATATTACTTTTTGGTGAAATAAATCTGGATTTGGCAAACAAGCTGCTTAAAAAAGAAGGATATGGAGAGCTTGTTCTGGTGGACAATGGGCTCTCATCATTGGTGGAGTCAGATCTGGATATAAAAAGATTGCATATTTATAATTTAACACCTTCAGGCGTTAATAAGTCAAAAGGGATAAAACTGGATAAAGAAATTAGAAAATTTAATACTGGAAACTGTATAGGATTAGGCGACTCACCGGAAGACTTAAAAATGGCAGGTGAGGTCAAATACTTTTTCCTTATGAGGAACGCACTGGAACATAAGGGAATGATACTGGGTGAACTTAATAATTATAATAATGTATATGTGACCGAAGGTGCTATGAATAAAGGTTGGGCAGAGGTTATAGAGTATCTGGTAAATTAAACTAACTACTTTACTTCCAATTTTTCATTATGATGATGTTATTATGTTCAATATAACCATTAAATAGTTTATAATAAAGACGTAAATAAATTAATTAATAAAGGATGTATCAATAATGTGTAATAATAATAATTCAGGTCCTGGAAGTGATGAACATAGTAAATCTGTTGGGAAAGATTTGACAGAGGTATTAATAATTGTTTCGATTTCAATTTTTTCCGGTTTTATATTGGGATTATTATTTGCACCCCAGTCTGGATTAAAAACTAGAAAAAATTTAATTAAAAAGATTAA
>JAUWQC010000204.1 GCA_030611285.1 bacterium
CCCTTCTGATAACAGTACTTGACCTTATAGAAAATGAAAATCTGAAATCCTACCCTCAGGATGAGGAAAATGTAATTTATAGTCATAAGATTACAAAAGAAGACTTAAAAATTAACTGGGATAAAAGCGCAGTGAAAATAGTCAACAAAATCAGAGCTTTCAGCTCAAGACCAGGTGCTTATTGTCTATGGAAAGGTTTAAGGATAAAAATTCTTAAAGCAAATGTCTTAAGTAGAGCTGAGAGCAGTACATACCTGGATAAACTTAAGTTTGATGAAAATGAGAAAAATGGACTTGTAGTGGAAGCTGACAAAAAAAAAGTTATTTTAATTAAGTGCAATAAAAATGAAATGGTAAAAATTGAAAAACTGCAGCCTCAGGGTAGAAAAGTAATATCTTCAGCGGATTTTATTAATGGATACAGACTGGAAGCCGGTGAGAATTTTGAGTGAAAAAAGCAGTAGCGCCAATCCCCGCAGAATTGCTCTCCTTATATTAAATGGATATTTCAAGAAAAAAAAATCTCTAAAAGACATAATAAACTTTTATTTTAAAAATTACAGGCTATCCGGACTTGATAAGCGCTTTATTTTCAATATAGTCAAGGGTACAGTAAGATATTATCTAAAAATTGATTTTTTACTCTCCTTATTTTCAGATAAAAAAATAAAAGATATTGACTTTGTGGTGCTTAGTATCCTCCGTATGGGAATTTTTCAGTTAGTGTATATGGATAAGGTTCCATCTTATTCCATAGTAAATGAAAGTGTAGAATTGGCCAAGAAAAACGTAACTTTATCTTCTTCTAAATTTGTTAATGCAGTACTGCGAAAAGTCAGTTCAGTTCCAGACATAGATTCATTTGCAAAAGATAAGATTGATAGGTTGGTGGAAGATGAGGTTGATAAAATCAGCATAGATTACTCTTATCCGGGGTGGCTGGTAAAATATTGGTTTGACTGGTACAGAAAAGAAAAGACAATTTTAATCTGTCAGTCACTGAATGAGAATCCACATATTTACCTGAGGTTTAATAAAAATAAAATCACCAGGAAGGAACTGGTAAAAAAGTTAAATATGAAGTTAGTTGATGTCAGGCTCTTACCGGAAGATGTATATGGGGGTGCAATAGAAGTTTCCAGCGTCCAGGATATTTCAGAGACTGATGTTTACCGGGAGGGCCTGGTTTCAGTTCAGGATCTCTCGTCGCAGATAGCAGTAAAATACTTCCTGGAGCCTTTGGAAGGTGAGAAAGTACTGGATGTATGCGCTGCACCAGGAGGCAAGACTGCCTATATTGCGGAACTGGTGAAAAATGAGGGGGAAGTAGTATCGGTTGATATAAGCAAAAACAGGCTGGAGATGTTAAAAGATAATTTAGACCGCTTAAATATAATGAATGCAAGAATTATAGAAGCAGATGCAGCCAAACCTGGTTTTTTAGATAGAAGAATGGATATTTTAATCAGTAAAGGTTCAGAATGCCGTACTAAAGCTTCGGATAAAAAAGGCTTAAAAAACATTGCCGGATATTTTGATAAGATTTTAATAGACGCTCCCTGCAGCGCTTTTGGAACCATTTCTAAAAATCCGGATGCAAAATACAATAAGGTGATGGGCGACATTATCCGCCTTTCTGAAATGTCTTACAGGATTATGGTAAATTGCGACAGGTATCTAAAAGTGGGGGGAAAGATTGTTTTTTATACCTGTACTCTATCATCTCTAGAAAATCAGCAGGTAATAGATAGGTTTTTAGAGGAGTTTAAAGATAAGTACAGAATAGAAAGATTAAGCATTTCTGATAAGTTGATGTCATTTTCAGGTCAACTAAAAAATGATATCTGCTTAGGGGAGGAAGCCTGCCTGGAAATTATGCCCTATTATTTTGGGAGTGAAGCAGGCTTTGTCTGCAGCCTTTTAAAGAATTTATAAAATTACTGCGAAATTATTTAACATTTCTATATTAGATATTGACGCATTCGACCTTTGGTCTCGAATCTGCCGCAGACGTGAAGCTTTAGGAATTTCTCCGAGCTAAGAATCATAGAAACCAGCCAGGTCAAAGACTATCACACTATTTTTTTCACCTTGCCTGATTTCAGGCAGCTGGTGCAGATGTTTATGGTTTTAATCTTGCCTTTATATTCAACCTTTACCTTCTGGATATTGGGTTTAAATGTTCTTCTGGTCTTTCTGTGCGAGTGGCTCACGTTATTTCCAAAAGATGTTTTTTTACCACAAATTTCACATACTCTGGACATTTTTTCTCCTGTATATTTAAAAAAATATATTTTATAGCTTTACAGCATAAGTCCAGTAATATGTAATTATAAATAATAATTCATAAGCAATTTAAACTGGACCAGGTAGGAATATTAGCATTTTATTATTCAATTTTCAAGGTAAATGTTTGACATATGTTGTTGTTCTACGATATTGTCACTCTTGTTCAGGTAAAATGTCACCTATGAATACAAGAGAGGGAATATATCACATGACAGCAAAAGAG
>JAUWQC010000187.1 GCA_030611285.1 bacterium
ATAGCCCTTCTTTGCACATGCCTGGCTTCCTCAGCCAATTATGGAATAAACGAATTAATAGATTCTGAATTTGACAAGCATCATCCAGTTAAGAAAAAACGTCCTATTCCGTCAGGTAAAATCTCAAAGAAAAAAGTTCTCTTTGGATCACTTTTATTAGTTTTAATAACAGCAGTAATAAGTTTTGTTTATCTACCTATAGAAGTGTTCTTTGCAATTATAAGTTTAATTGTAATGGGTTTCTTTTACAATGTCAGACCATTCAGGACTAAAGAATTACCTTACCTTGATGTTATCTCTGAATCAATTAATAATCCAATTAGATTCGTTATTGGTTGGTATGCTATGCAAATGGTATTTTTTCCACCTGTTAGTTTCATAGTATCCTTCTGGGCGTTTGGTACCTTCCTTATGGCATGTAAAAGACTGGCCGAATATAGATTTATAAATGATCCTCAAAAAGCAGCAAAATACAGAAAGTCATTTAAATATTATACAGAGGAAAATCTGATTGTATCTATTATAGGATATATATCACTGGTATCCTTTTCTCTAGCAATTATATGCATCAAATACTCTATCAGTGTAATCTTAGCAGTACCTGTATTTATAGCTTCGTTTATCTGGTATTTTAAATTAACATTAAAAAAGGATAGTCCAGCAAAAGAACCTGAAAAATTACTAAAACATAAAGAATTTTATTTTTTTACTATATTAACCATAATAGTGCTGGTTTTAGCAAAAATATTAAATCCATACCTTGAATTTTTATTAAAAATATGGAGTTAATAGCAATATTTGACTTTGATGGAACATTGATAAAAAGGGATTCAATGGTCTTATTTTTCCTAAGATATTTCAATTTCTCCTGGAAAAATATTCCTAACCTTTTTCAATTGACCCTGGAAACAATAAAATTTTTCCTAAAAATTTACTCCCAAAAGAAGTATAAAGAAAAATTCCTTAATCTGGTTATAAATTCATCTAAGATAAAAGACCCGGAAAAAATAGCTGATGATTTTTCAGAATATCTACTGAGACTAGTTTTCAAAGATGCTAAAAAAGAGATATCTAAATTAAAAGAAAATGGATTTGAACTTGTACTTCTAAGTGCATCTCCTGATTTTTATCTGGAGAAAATAAAAGATTCCTTAGGATTTTCAAAATTAATCTGTACAAAGACCAATATGAAAAATGGAAAAATCATTATCAGTGGTGAAGACTGTTACGGTAAAAATAAACTCAAAATGCTTTTGGATGAATACAGGAGAGAAAATGTTAACTGGGGAAAATCATATTGTTTTGCAGATAATAAATCTGATAAACACTTATTAAGCCTTTTCGGCAATGCATTTGTCGTAAATAACAAGAGATTTAAAAAAGATAATTCAAATTTTGAATTATTGATATGGAAATAGGATTCACTACTTCTCTAGAGTTACCTTAGGATTCAAATCTGCCAGACCTTCAGCTACATCTTTATGGATGACATTTATGGTAAACATATCATTAATCCAGTCACAGTAGGTCTTATTATCATTATAACCAACTATTAATCGCCAAATATAAAACGTCCTGTAACATCAGCAATACTTAAATTACTAGATAATAAATGAGAAACCTAGTTATCAAGTCTGAATTTATCCTGTTCTTTTTCCAGACACTACTGATAAAAACGAGTAACCAAATGCAACTAAATTTAATTCACTTGCTTTCTTTTATTTTCATCGTCTACTAAATGAAGTACTGCTTCATATATTTGTTTTTCACTGTATGGATTAACCATAATCGCAACACTACTTGCTATCTCTGGAAGCTTACATGTAATTCTTACTTTAATTTTACTAATTATTAGTTCTGTATAGTTATTTGACCATATGTATCAAGTGAATAATCTATTTGAGTAAGACTACCTGTTTCCGGATCGTATTCATATTCCCATGATTCAGTTACCACATCATAGGTACCATTTGGGATTGCGGTAGTATCAAATGTAGATGCCCATCCAGTATATTCTAAAATAGGATCATCATAATATTCTGCTACATCTGGACGTTGGCTATAATACAGAGTATCATCACCAAGATATCTATTTGCACCATCCCATAATATAGGATATGCTACTACCACTCTGGTATCAGATCTTCCAGGATTTGCTGCCCATCCTCTTATAACAACAGTACCAGAAACCACCTCACCAATAGATGGATAATCAACATATACAATTGCCTCGTCGGGATAATCTCTTGAAATTTCTCCTCTATCTTCCTCTATAGTTGATGTTAATTCCCTGGAGATACTTACTACAGAACCATCACCATTTATTGCATATATATCGATGGTATGACTGCCTAAAAATTCAGATATTTCAAACTGGGTAAGATCAACTATAAGTTCCCAGCCAGAATTCTTTATATTTTCATTATCGTAATAATCAGCAACATCACCCCGCTGCATACCATAATCTACTTCTCCTAAAAAAATATCAAAACCATCTAAATATACATCTATCCTGGCAATCCCAGTTCCATCTATGGATGAGAGATTGGCTGCCCATCCTTCCATCCATAAATAACCCTCAAAATCTGTATAAAAACTATCAATATGTATTTTGGTTTCATCCTGAGCGAAAGCTTTTTTAGGAGAAATCATTCCAAGGCCAAAACTTAGGCTAAGAACAAGAAAAAATACTGATATGGCACTGATAATCTTTAATATTTTATTTTTCATTATTATTCCCCCCCTTCTTAATAAATTAAGTTTAAAATACAAAGAGTTTAATTTTTCTGGCATGAATGAAATGAATTCTAGACTGCGTGTTTTAAA
>JAUWQC010000230.1 GCA_030611285.1 bacterium
ATAACCTTTTCGACAATACTGAATACGTATGGGATGCCCTGAAAAAACTTAAAAAATATATCGTGGATAATATTAAGCCAAATGTTTCCAGTTTAAGGAAGGGCGAAATATTTATAAATAAAACTCTGGTTCTATATGATGATAAAATTATTGAATCCGGCTTTGATATAAGCATATTAAAAAAGAAATTAATCATAAAGAAAGATGGTGAGATCCTTGACGGCGCAAGTGTAATATATGCTGGCGCAATCCTTATGGATAATGAGATATATATCGGGAAAGGTACAATTATAGAGTCAGGTGTACTTATAAAGGGGTTGGCTATTATTGGTGATAACACTGAACTGCGCCAGGGAGCTTATTTAAGAGGTGATACCCTTGTTGGAAATGGCTGTGTAGTTGGACATACAACTGAGCTAAAATCCTGTGTCATGCTTGGAGAAAGTAAGGCAGGACATTTTGCATATATTGGCGACAGCATTCTCGGTAAGGTAAATCTTGGTGCAGGAACAAAACTGGCAAATTTAAAGATAGTTGAATCAAATGTTGTGATTAATATAGAAGGCAGGAAATACAAAACTGGTTTAAGGAAATTTGGAGCAATACTTGCTGATGGCACAGAAACAGGATGTAATAGCGTGACAACCCCGGGAACCATATTGGGGAAAGATGTACTCCTGTACCCAAATGCAACTGCAAGGGGCTATTATCCTCCAAAAACCATAATAAAACTTAGACAAACACAAAAATTAGAACAAAGGATTTAACCACAGAGGCACTGAAATTAGTAAGATATAAAAAGTTGCTGCAAAAAGGAGGTAAAGACATGGGCAAATTATTCGGAACAGACGGAATAAGAGGTGTTGCAAATCAATATCCAATCACCCCTGATATGGTTATGCAGATCGGGCAGGCTACTGCGTATATATTAAAAAAAGAAGGGCATCGCTCAAGAATTGTTATAGGTAAAGATACAAGGCTTTCTGGTTATATGATAGAAAGTTCACTGGTATCAGGTATATGTTCTATGGGGTCAGATGCAATACTTGTAGGGCCTGTGTCCACACCTGGTATTGCTTTTTTAACTACTAACCTGGATGCGGATGCAGGAATAATAATTTCTGCTTCACATAATCCATATCAGGACAACGGGATTAAAATATTTTCAAAAAACGGATATAAACTGACTGATGAAGAAGAGCTAAAAATTGAAGAGCTGATACTTTCAAAAAAGCTTCCAACCTTTCTTACCAGTGCTGAAAAACTGGGCCGTGCGTTCAGGGAAGAAGATGCAAGTGGAAGGTATATAGTATTCCTCAAACATTCATTCCCCAGGAATCTTAATCTTGAAGGAATTAAAATTGTGCTTGATTGTGCAAATGGCGCCACATATAAAATTGCTCCTACATTATTTAAGGAAATGAGGGCTAAGATTATTACTTTAAATGTTAGCCCTGATGGCCAGAATATTAACCTGGATTGCGGCTCACTCTATCCTGGAAATCTCGTAAAAGAGGTAGTTGAAACTAAAGCAGATATCGGGCTTGCTTTTGATGGTGATGGGGATAGGTTAATAGCAGTTGATGAAAAAGGCAGCATAGTCAATGGCGATAAGATAATTGCAATATGCGCAAAAAAATTGAAAGAGGAAGGTATGCTGAAGAATAACACTGTAGTTACAACTATAATGAGCAATTTAGGACTTTCAGTTGCATTCAAAAAGATGGGCATCAAGAATGTAACAACAAAAGTTGGCGATAGATATGTGCTTGAGGAAATGATAAAACATGATAGTGTTATTGGGGGAGAAGATTCCGGCCATATAATTTTTAAAGAACACCATACCACAGGTGATGGTATTTTAACCGCACTGCAGCTTCTATCCGTTATGAAAAAGGAAAACAAGCCCCTCTCGGAACTTTCAAAGATTATTAAAACTTTCCCTCAGGTTTTGATAAATGTGAAGGTTAAAAGAAAAGCTCCGCTTGAAGAAATACCTGAACTAAAGAGTATAATATCAGAAGTTGAAAAGGAACTCGCTGACAAGGGCAGGGTTCTTGTAAGATATTCTGGCACCCAGTCTATTTGCAGGGTGATGCTTGAAGGCCCCACTAAAAGCGATACTGAAAGACTTGCCAGCAAAATAGCCAAAGTGGTGGAAGATAAATTA
>JAUWQC010000169.1 GCA_030611285.1 bacterium
CTATCCCGGATAATATTATGATAGATTATTTCCAGCTTGTAACTACACTGGATAGTAAAGAAATTAGAGAAATTGAAGATAATATAAAAAAGGAGAAATTAAATCCCTCAATAGCAAAGAGAAAACTGGCAAAAATAATAATAGAGAATCTGTACACAAAAAATGATGCATTAAAAGCAGAAGAAAATTTTGATTTAATTTTTAAGAAAAAAAAAGTTCCTGATGAGGTTGAAGAATTCGTAATAAATGACGATATTATTATAAATGGAAAGATAAAATTAGTTAATGCAATGACAGCCAGCAGTCTGACAAGCTCAAATAGTGAAGCTCGCAGATTAATCAATCAGGGTGCTGTAAGATTAGATGGTACTAAAATCATCAATCCTGAATTTGAATTAGAAGCCAATAAATTAAACAATAAAATAGTACAAAAAGGAAAGAGATTTTTTAGAAAATTTATTATAAAAAGCTAAATATTATGGTAAAACCAAGAAAAAAAAGGAATGTTTTGTATCCACCAAGGACACTATATTTTAAACCTCATGGAGTTCCTTTAAAAAATTTGTATGAGGTAATTCTGACGATTGATGAATATGAGGCAATAAGACTGGCAGATCATAAAAATTTGAAACAAGAAGATGCAGCAAAGAAAATGAACATATCAAGACCTACGTTTACCAGGCTTGTAGATAGTGCAAGAAAAAAAATTGCTGAGGCTATAATAAATGGGAAAGCTATAAGAATAGAAGGTGGAAGTTTTATATTTTTAAAAAACAGGATAAGATGTCTAAATTGTGGCAATATTTGGGAGATAAAAGGAATACCAAATTCTAATTTAACTTGCCCGAGATGCTTTAGCAGCAATCTAGAAGATGTGGGACTCAAACTCTCCGGAGGGATGCCTGGAAGAAGAAGACGGGGCAGAAATTGGTAGGTGACATCCTCACCTTAAATGGTGGAGTTTTAAGTTGAGGAAAATAAATTGTAATAAATGTAAATTTGCGTTTTTAAATAGTTATTATATTGTTACAAGATTTTTAAATATATTAAAAATTTAATTTGAGGAGGAATAGGAATGGATAATAGTTATGATGTAGTTGTAATTGGAGGAAGTGCGGCAGGTCTGACAGCTGCCATAACCAGCAGGAGGTTTTACCCTGAAAAAAGCGTTATAATAGTAAGGAAAGAGGAGAAGGTACTAATTCCATGCGGAATTCCATACATCTATGGTACTTTAGAATCACCCTTAAAAAATCTGGTACCTGATGCTGTATTGGAGAAAAACAATATTGAATTATTGGTAGGAAATGTAACTGCAATTGATATAAGTAGCAAGACTATAGAAACAAAAAAAGGTAATAGAATAAAATATGAAAAATTGATAATTGCAACTGGTTCTATTCCAGCTGTACCACCAATTAGTGGTTCTGAGAAAGAAAATGTTTATGTTATAAATAAAGATGTGAATTATCTACAAAACTTACTGGATAAAGTAGAAAGTTCTTCAGATATGATTATTATTGGGGGCGGATTTATAGGAATGGAATTTGCAGATGAATGTAATAAAAACAGGGACATAAATATAACTGTTGTAGAAATGCTACCATGCTGTCTAATGATTGCTTTTGATGAAGATATTTGTAGACAGGGTGAAGATATTTTGAAGAAAAATGGTGTTAATATAATAACAAATGCAAAGGTTGAAGCCATAGTTGGTGATGTAAAGGTAGAAGGAGTTAAACTTTCAGATGGTAAAATAATAAAAGCAGATATTGTTCTAATAGGTATAGGATCTAAGCCTAACACTGAAATTGCCAAAAATTCTGGAATTGAACTTGGAGAAAAGGGTTCAATTAAGGTCAATAGATATATGCAAACTAGTGATGAAGATATATTTGCATGTGGAGATTGCTGTGAAAAGATATCTTTCTTTACAAAAAAATTATCAAATATGATGCTTGCTTCAATAGCTTGTAATGAAGCAAGAATAGCAGGAGCTAATTTATATAAAAATAACAGAGCAAATGAAGGAGTGGTTGGAGTTTTTGCAACAGCTTTTGGAGAAACTGCATTGGCTAGAGCAGGTCTATCGTTGCAAGAAGCTAAGGAAAATGGGTATGATGTTGTTGCAGGGACTGCGGAGGCTCCCAATACTCATCCTGGATGTATGCCTGGTGGAAAAAATTTAAAAGTAATTTTAATATTTGAAAGAGGAACAGGTATAATTTTAGGTGGCCAACTAATAGGATCTAAATCAGGTGGAGAGATGATAAATTTAATAAGTGCTTGTATTCATGAAAAGATGACTGCTAATAATATGGCTACTTTTCAAATGGGAACACATCCTGCGCTGACTGCCTCACCAGTTGCTTATCAGATTAGTAATGCGGCTGAAATGGCAGTTAAAGAATTAAGAAAATAAGTTAGGAATAAATTTTTAAAAAACTTTTAGAAAACTTTTTGAAACTCGCCTGTTGACTTATGAACCTATGTACATTATAATAATAATGAACATAGGTTCATTATTATTATAATTTTGAAGGGAGGTTTTATTATGCCAGGCTTTGATGGAACTGGACCATTAGGACAGGGACCTCTCACTGGTAGGGGAAGAGGTTTTTGTGTAGCGCCAGTTGGTTATGCTGGAATTCAAGGGTATCCTGTAAATACCGGTTATCCTTACAGCGCCAATTATGGTGGATATAGCGCTCCATCATACAATTATCCTTATTATTCCATGAGAGGAGCTTATATGTCTCCTATAGCAGCAGGATTTGGCTATTTTAGGAGAGGACGCGGAATGTTATCTGCAAGAATTGGCCGGGGTAGAGGTATAAGAGGAAGAGGTAGAAGGTTCTAGTATAATATTTATAAAAGAAATTTATTTTAAGGTGGAATTTAAAATGCCAAGAGGAGATGGAACAGGACCTGGAGGAATGGGTCCTATGACTGGAAGAGCTGCTGGATATTGCGCTGGTTATTCTGTTCCCGGGTATATGAATCCTTATGGAGGAAGATACGCAGGCGGCGGAAGAGCATTTGGAGGCGGATTTGGTAGAGGACGCGGATATAGAAA
>JAUWQC010000189.1 GCA_030611285.1 bacterium
TGAGGACAAGGTTGAATTTAAGATAGGGGATGCACAGAATCTTCCTTTCAAGGACGGAGTTTTCGATGCGGTTATTTGCGAATCTGTGGTTGCATTTCCAAAGGATAAACAGAAGGTGATAAACGAGTATGCGCGAGTGACAAAGTCAGGAGGGTACGTGGGGATGAATGAGGTAACCTGGGTGGAGACACCGCCGCCGGAATTGGTTAAATACATGTCCCGCGCACTGGGCCAGGCGGAATTCTTAAATCCTGATGGTTGGAAAGATTTATTAGAGGAGGCGAGGCTTACAGACATAGTAGCAAGGGTTTACAAAACTAAAGCTTTACGTCAATGGGCTAGTGAAGTTAGACAAATGAACCTCAGAGACTTCTTGGGAGCATGGAGTAAATTTTTCATC
The DNA here is from genome assembly GCA_030611285.1 of bacterium. GTDB lineage: Bacteria > Actinomycetota > Humimicrobiia > Humimicrobiales > Humimicrobiaceae > Hydromicrobium. The sequence continues at coordinate 401 of JAUWQC010000189.1, forward strand.
TTGTGCTTTAAGAGCCCAGAAATCAGAAAGTGGATAAAGAAAATATGCATTCCCCCTGGAAGTGTTTTTAGAATTTTTAAATACTTTGGATACGGAATCTATGTTGGCAGGAAATAAAAATGGAGGAGTAATAATTATGTCTCTAACTCAATAAATAGTTGGCTAAACTCATTTTTAGTACTTACTATTGTAAGCATCATTCATATAGTTATAGTAATCAAAGAGGGAATCGACTGCATCAGTAAATTTATTATGGCTATCTATATTGCCATTATAATTATTGTTTCTCATATAACCAATCTGAGCTTCTTTATAAATACAGATTTCTTCAGAAATTTTTATTAAATTATTTCTATTCCCAGCATAACTTTGTGGATATGAAAATTTCTTTAACTTACTTGACAGTTCCTGCAGCTTTACGAGAAAAGTTACCTCAAGAGCAATTTCTTCAGGATCATTAAAAATCCACTCCTGCTTGTGATATACATTTACATGATTTATAGCTGCATTATATTCATCAAGCAAATTATAGACTTTTCCCAAAAAAGCATTTTCAGCAACCATTTCAATATCTTCATATTCTATGCCGCTTACTCTATAAAAATATTCAAAAATAACTTCAGGCTCGACATCGAACCAATAATAAAAATATCCAGTGGGAGACCAGGGGCATCCATCAATAGTTATGCTTAAAGCCTGCCTGTCTCCTTCATAAGTTTTTAGATTAAGGGAGAAATTATGGGAAAGAAACTCTTTTTCACTAGTTACATCTATTGGTATCCAGCCATATCCTGGCAGCTTAATTTCAACCCATGCATGATCAGTGATGGATTCTTTACTGTCCTACATGCAATAGTATATATAGGCACTCCTGTAATATACTTAGCTGGTATACATGCAGCTCTTAAAAGAGCTGCATAAAGAATGGAGTAATCCATACATATACCTTTATCTCTTTTTAGAATCTCCGAAGCATCTACTTTTTCAAGATATGTACCTATCTCTTCCAATCTTTCATAATCGTAATCAAGCTTACCTGTTACAAAATTATATAGCTTCTCAGCAATTTTATAGGGATTGGTTTCATCTCCAACTATTGAGGTGGCTGCTTCAATTATTGCAGGGGAGTCACTATCAATATATTTTTCACTTTTTGTGTATAGCTCTAAATCTTTATCATCCGGATCATAAGTTGTTACCGAGACATCTGAATAATCCTTATAACTGAACTCGTATATAGTTACATCACAGCTTACTTTTGCTGATGCTGATTCTCCTTCAGCAATATCTTTCAAACTAAATTTGTAAATAAGGTTTCCCATATCATCTATTAATTCTTCAACATTCTTGCTGTTTGTAGAGCATTCTTCAACTATTTGAAATGGAAGTCGTGTCTTTGGTACTTCTACTCTACATTGTACGTTAACTAAATCCCCAGGTCCTTTGTTTTCAATGATGTATTCAATCTCAATACTGCCTCTATGTTCTTTTAAGGGTATAATTAAACCAGTTGGTTCGATTATTCTTATACTTTTAGAGGTGGTATCACTGAAGATTCCATCTGAAACTGTCAATTCTATAATATATTCACCTACATTATCAAAAACATAAGAGGTCTCTTCTTCTAAGATCTCTTCGCCATCTCCAATTTTCCATACAAAAGTTAGTTCATCTTTGTCTGGATCTATTGAATTTGAACCTGACAAAAATATTGGGTTTCCTTTCTCATAGTAATAACCATCTGAACCTTCTTGAGTTATATCTATTTCCGCAGTTGGTGAAGTGTTTGTTTCTTCAGAAAATTCTACAGTGGGTTCTTCAACTGGTTCTAAAATTTTATTTAAGTTGAAGCAACATGAACTTGAGAATAAAGATGTTATTATTAAAGGTGTTATTAAATATATTAAGAGATTTTTATCTTTAGTTTTCATTTAAATTTTAATAATCATTACATTATATTGATTATTTTAGGTCTTTTTATACATTTTACCAAAATTAAAATAATATGTAATTGGGATGCGGAATATACATTGGAAGGAAATAAAGGGGGAGTGACAATTATGTCTCTAACAAAATTTATCAGGGATGTACAAAAAATACATGAAGCAATTCCAACTCCTGGTGCTATATTCTACAATGCGACAGCAGCAAAGATTTTCCGAAAACCAGAAAGCCTATTGCTGGGTAGTTTTAGAGAAATAGAAAATATATTATTATGTCAAGTATTTCTACTTATCCACTTGACAAGAATCTTTTACACAATATAATTAATGATGATGGCTAAAGATTTATATAAAAAAATTAAACTATTAAGAGAAGAAAACGGCTTTTCTCAGGAGTACATTGCTAAAGAATTAGGAATGTCAAGACCTACTTACATGCAGA
>JAUWQC010000207.1 GCA_030611285.1 bacterium
TCTGTTAGAACTGATATGACCAGACCTATAGCGAGACTTACAGGGATGAGAATAAAAACAAGCGAGCTGCCGGGAAGATTTTGTTATTTTGCAGATTCTTTCAAGCAATCAGATATTCAAAAGGGTATAAGGAGAGTTTACAATCAGGCAGGTCTGGAGTTTATTGGTTCATCAAATGCTATGATGTCAGACGTAGAGGTTCTGGTTATATTAATAAATATTTTGAATGGATTGAATATAGGTGATTATAAGATTGGGCTTGGACATGTTGGGTTTATTGAAGGATTATGTGACTGGTTTAAACTCAACCCACAAGATAGGGAATATATTAGAAGGACAGTTGCTCTAAAGAACTTTGTTGCGCTGGAGAATTTTCTGAATAAAAAAAATAAGGACAAAGCAGAGATTTTTATAAAATTAATACAGCCAGAGAGCAATATTGAGAAAATATGCAGTTTGGTTTCGAAAATAAAAGAGAAGAAAGTAATTAAAAGTTTTAATTATCTCAAGGAAATATATGATATATTAGAAAAACTGGACTGCAGAGATTATCTTATGACTGATTTCAGTATTATAAGGGATTTTGATTATTACACCGGACTTTTATTTGAGGTTTACTGTCCAAGTGTAACTGATATCCTGGGTAGTGGTGGAAGATATGATGGGCTAATAAAAAAATTTGGATTGGATATTCCTGCGACTGGATTTGCTCTGGATATTGATTTAGCTCACAAAGCTATGGGGGAAATGGACTTAAGAGAAGGATTTAAGATTTTGCTTAAGTGCCGGGATAATAAGAATAAAATAGAATTAATCAAGATGGCTCGTAAGTTGCGCGACAGCGATATTATTGTAGAATTATCTTTTGAAAATATATCTCATCTGGAAGATTTTGCAAGAGAAAAAGATTGTGATTTACTTGTTGAAGTTGAACCGGACTTAGAAAATGTTAAAATAACTGATCTTAATAAGAATACAAAGAGAGTAAAAAAGACAAGCGATTTTTTAAAAGAGTTTAAAAATGAAAAAAGGAATTAAAGTTGCCATTCCAAAAGGATATTTGTTTGACCAGTGCCTGGATATATTAAAAAAAGCAGGATATGATATAGAGCCCTTGACGGGAAAAAACAGGAAGCTTTTTATATATTCCGGAGAGGATTCAATACAATATGTGCTCTCGCGCCCAATGGATGTTCCGGTATATGTTGAATACGGGGCTTGTGATGTCGGCTTTTCAGGAAAAGATGTCCTGCTGGAAAAGGAAAGTAATGTATATGAACTGCTGGATTTAAAAAATGGAAAATGCAGGATAATTTTAGCCACCCTAAAAGATTGTGCCCGGAAAGTAAAAGAGCATTACGGGCATTTTGGTTCTATAAAAGTTGCTACCAGTTATCCAAACATTGCAAAAAAATATTTTGACCGGAAGGGTATACAGGTAGAAATAATAAAATTGCACGGTTCAGTAGAGCTGGCTCCTATTTTAGGAATTGCTGATGAGATACTGGATATAACTTCTACCGGTAAGACACTGGAAGAGAATAATTTAGTGGAAATGGAAGAAATTGTTGTTTCAACAACCAGATTGATTGCAAATATTACAAGTTATAGGATTAAATATGATTTAATAAGAAATTTTGTAAATAACATTAAAAATGTAATAAAATAAAAATATAGAGATGGAAAGAAAAACAAAGATAATTAGAAAGACTAAGGAAACTGACATAAAACTTGAATTTAATCTGGATGGCAGTGGAACCACCGATATAGAGACTTCAATACCTTTTTTTGATCATATCCTTGAAAGTTTTACCAGACATGGCAATTTTAATATGAAACTTAAGGCTTCCGGTGATCTGGAGGTGGGCTGCCACCATTTAGTGGAAGATGTAGGCATTTGTCTGGGTAAGGCTATTTTTGACTGCCTGAAAAATAAAAGAGGAATTAAAAGATTCGGATATATCTTATTACCAATGGATGAAACAGAGGTAACTGTATCCATTGATATAGGGGGAAGAGCTTATCTGAGGTATAATGTTGATGTAGAATATGAGAAACTTGATGGAATGGAGACCATCGTAATTGAAGAATTTTTCAGGGCTCTTGTCAGTAACAGTTTTATAAATCTTCATATAAATAAGAATACTGGCTTAAACTCTCACCATATCATAGAAGCAATCTTTAAAGCTTTTGGTATTGTTCTCTATAATGCAAGCAGGGAGTCAGGAACTGGTACCATACCTTCAACTAAAGGTTTAGTGTAGGTTGTAAAATAAAAGACTGCTTTTAGATAAGTAACATTAATGATAAATCAAAAAAAAATATCGAATTAGGGAATATAGTAAAGGAAAAAGGTTAATGATAATAATACCAGCAATAGATTTGATTGATGGTGCTTGTGTTAGACTGACCAGAGGTAAATTTGATACCAAAAAGAAATATTTTGACAA
>JAUWQC010000114.1 GCA_030611285.1 bacterium
AATCTTTAGTCAAGTTTTTAAGTTAGTCTTTAAGCCAGTTTTAATTTTAATTTGAATTAAAATTTCAGCTCTATAAACAGATTTGCCATTTCAATTGCGCTCAATGCTGCATCCCAGCCCTTATTTCCTCTTTTAGTCCCGGCTCTTTCGATAGCCTGCTCCAGGCTGTCAGGAGTTATAACTCCAAATGAAACCGGGATATTAAAGTCCAGGCTGATCTTTGCCACTCCTTTTATGGTTTCACTTGCAATATACTGGTTATGTGACGAATCTCCCTTTATAACTGCACCAAGGCATACAATGGCATTATATTTTTTTGACTCTGCCATTATCTTTACTGCTGATGGAATTTCAAATGCTCCCGGCACCCAGGCTATATTGATATTATCATCTTCACATTGATGTCTGTGCAGACAATCCAGTGCCCCATCCAGCAGTTTCGAAGTTATAAAATCATTGTATCTGCTTATCACAATTCCGATTTTTAGTTTTTTGGCATCAAGCTTACCTTCATATTTTTTCATGATTTCCCCCTATCTTAATAAAGTTTATAAATCAAAATAATAAAATTTTACCGGTATACCGGTAAAATCTATTGTTCTAAAATCTATTAATATAACTAAATAAAGCTAAGCAGAAAGACAAATTATTCCCCCCTTCTATCTTTTAGTCTAACATGTGATTTAATTTGTTTTTTTTAGTTAACAGGTATTTTTTATTGTTTTTATTAGGTGGTATTGTTATAGGTATTCTTTTGGTTACCTTGAGCTCATGGCCTTCCAGACCCACTATTTTTTTTGGGTTGTTGGTCATAAGATGTATAGTAGAGAGACCGAGATCAGAGAGTATCTGTGCCCCTGTGCCGTAATCTCTCAGGTCAGCATCAAAGCCCAGGCGGAGATTTGCTTCTACTGTATCCAGGCCTTTTTCCTGGAGTTCATAAGCTTTCATTTTATTACAGAGCCCTATGCCCCTTCCCTCCTGCGCCATATAAAGCAGTACTCCCGAGCCTTCTTCATTTATCTTTTTAAATGCGCTGTCCAGCTGCTCGCCGCAGTCACACCTCATAGACCCAAAGGTATCTCCTGTAAGACATTGTGAATGCACTCTGACAAGAACATTCTTTTTGCCTCTGACTTCTCCCTTGACAAAAGCAATATGAGATCCAGGTTCTATAAGAGACCTGTAGGTAATGGCCTTAAAATTGCCCCATTTGGTGGGCAGCTTAACTTCGGCAACCTTTTCAATTAACTTTTCCTTTCTTTTTCTATATTTTATAAGTTCTTCAATGGTTATTATTTTAAGTTTGAATTTTTTTGTGATTTTTATTAGATCAGGAAGATGCGCTACCTCACCATCTTCACCGATAACCTCGCAAATAATCCCGGCAGGATATAAACCTGCTATTTTTGCCAGGTCTACTGCTGCCTCTGTATGGCCAGCCCTGGTAAGAATACCTCCATTATGAAAACGAAGGGGGAATATATGGCCAGGAATGGATATATCTTCGGGTCTTGTATCGGAACTGATAAAAGTTTTTATGGTCTTTGCTCTATCCCTGACTGAAATTCCACTGCCGTTTATTGATTTAGCATCTACGGATACAGTCAGGGCTCTCACATTGATGGGGGAGGTTTCGTTCTCATAACTTATCATAGGTATCTTTAGCTGAACCAGTCTTTTTTTCTCGCATGGTAAAAATATTAAGCCCCGGGCATGGGTTATGAAAAAATTTACTGAGGTAGGAGTTACTTTTTCTGCTGCCTGGAAAAATACTCCTTCATTATGTAGAGACTTATCATCCACAATAATTATTATTTTCCCCTGCCTTATGTCATCTATAGTATCCTCAATGGAATAAAAGAGCTTTTTATTTTTCTTATTTTGTGAATCCATGTTTTTCTAGCTTCTCCTTAAGTATTTTATCTTTTAATTCTTGTGAATTTATATTACCTATCTGTCTGACCCGCAGGAAATTTACAATATAGCGGGCGAGCATATCCACTTCGATATTAACCACATCACCCGGCTTTCTGCTGGACAGATTTGTATTTTGGTAAGTGTAGGGAATGATAACCACGCTGAAGCTTTCACCTTTAACTTCAGATATGGTAAGGCTGATCCCATCTATAGCTATAGAACCCTTTAGCGCTACAAAATCCCGAATATCGGAAGGCAGTTCCAGTTCAGTCAAATAAGATCTGCCAATTCTGGATATTTTTAAAACTTTACCTGTGCAATCCACATGACCGCTTACGAAATGTCCTCCAAGTTTATCATGAGGGGTTAGCGAGTTTTCCAGGTTAACCATATCACCGGTATTAAGATACTTTAAAGAAGTGGTATTTAAAGTACCAAAGGAGATGTCACAGGTAAAACCTTCACTGGTCCGGCTTTTTACTGTAATACATATTCCATTTACTGATATAGAGTCACCTATATGTAAGTCCCTTAAAATTTTAAGGCATTGAATTTCAATTTCCCTATCTCTGCCTTTATCTATTATCTTTTTTATTTTACCAGTTTCTTTTATAAGTCCTGTAAACATAAAAACTCTCGTATGTAATTTTTTATCATTTTAAAGGATAGGCGGTAATAGCAATATCACTACCTATCCTTTTTATATTTTCAAATCTTAAATCTATAGAATCCTTTATTTTATTTATTCCAAGGTCTGAAAACATGTTATAATCACTATCTCCTCCTATAATTTTGGGAGCAAAATAAAAAACAAACTTATCGATCAAATTTCTTTTTAAAAAGGATGTAATCAAAGCCGGGCCGCATTCTAAAAGCATGGAAGTTATTTCATATTTTTTATACAGAATTTTAATTATTTTTAAGATATCCAGACCGGTGGATTCTACGATATCTTTATTAACCGGCAGTACATCAATATTATTTTCCTCCAGTTTTTTAATTTTACCTGTAAATTTGGATTTGTTTTTATCATCTATAAAAATAATAGTTTTTGCAAGGTTAGAAGTCTTTACAATATTGGAATCTAAATTAATCCTGAGGTTGCTGTCAAGAATTACTCTGTAGAATTTTTGACTGTTGTAGTTTTTATAGGAGTATTCAATGTTTTTTCTGGGGAAAAGATAGGGATTGTCATTTAAGACAGTATTTATTCCGGTCAATATACAGCCGTATTCTTTTCTAAGATCCTGTACCTGCATTCTTGATCTTTCCGATGTTATCCATCTGGAATCGGAAGATTTTGTAGCTAATTTACCGTCAATACTTGAAGCAATTTTACAGCAAATAAAAGGAATTCCTGTTTTGATTTGTTTAAAAAAAACTTCATTCTGTTGTTCTATTTTATTCTTTAGAAGACCACTTTTTATTTTTATTCCTGCTTTTTTTAAAAATTCTATTCCCCTGCCATTAACTTTTGGGTTGGGATCAATACATCCAATGATTATTTTTTTGAATTTATGCTTTACAATCTCATTAACACAGGGAGGTGTTTTTCCCGGGAAAGTACACGGTTCAAGTGTTACGTACATTGTAGAGCTTTCCAGGGATTGTCTGGAATTATTTATCGCCTCTATTTCAGCATGGTGAAGCCCTGCCTGTCTGTGATAGCCTGATGATATGATCTTTCCATCTTTTACAATAATTGCTCCAACCATAGGATTAGGGTTTGTATCTCCTCTTCCTCTCTCGGCAAGCTTTATGGCAAGCTTCATATATTTTATATCTTCTTTGGTAAAATTATGGTTATCTTTTATATTACTCATTTTTTACGTATATTTTGCTAAATAAAAAGCCACGGAGAAAATCCATGGCTCAGATAACAAAATAAGTCAAAAATTTTCTCCTATCCAGACTATAACTGTCGGTCTTAGAATTTCACTAAGTCAGCCTGCTTTATCAGGCAGGGTTGCGGACTTTAACCGCCGGTAGGAAATTTCATCCATCCTCGAAAATTTATTAAAGTTTATAAGTTTTCAAAAAATCTAAAAAATATATCTAGAATATACGCCTCTTTTTCGATTCTATAGTGAATAACTCTTTCAGGAGAGAACTTCGGATAAGATGGAATCATTTTCTCAATGATTTTAATATCCTTAGTTTTATCTAGCA
>JAUWQC010000242.1 GCA_030611285.1 bacterium
AAAAATAGTAATTTTCTTAAACATTTTATTCCTCCATAATTTTTATTTTGATTAAATTCCTATCATTACTAAAAAATAATTATTCCCCTATCAATCCTCCTTTCTTTTTTAAAAATAGTACTATAGTCCATCCTTCCGCTAATGTTGTTCAAGCAATTCTTTCTACATAAAATCCTTTTTGCATGCTGTCAATGATTTTATATTATATTCCTTTACCTAGTATCTGACATAAAAATGTACTTTAAAGATTTATTTACTTTCCAAGTATCTTGATATAATACAGTTATTATGTTAGAGCAAGTGCGTACTTACCGCTTCACCATTTTTTGTTTAAGTTTCTCTCGCTTCATAATACTATATTGAGAAAAACCAACAACCAAAAGAAGAACACTTCCTCGAAGAGCTTGCTGCCAGTAAAAATTCATGTCGAGTAGATTGAATATATTCCCGAGCATTACAACAAGTATAACCCCTAGAGCAGTGCCTGTAATTCCACCTCTTCCTCCTGTTAGCGCTGTACCACCAATGACTGCTGCGGTAATTGATTCCATCTGAAATGGCACCCCTACAGCAGGATCCCCACAGCCTATACGTGCTGTCATATATAAACCACCAATAGATGCAAAAAACCCGCTTAGAACGTATGCTCCAATTATAATGCCATTCGTGTTTATACCCGCAAGACGCGCTGCCTCAGCATTGCCTCCAACGGCATAGAGGTGGCGGCCAAATAGGCTTTTTTTAAGTAAAATAATTCCAGTTACAATGATCATAGCAAAAATTATTAGCGGCGCAATGGGGATATTATTTGTTCTCTTCATCACAAAGCTAACATACTCCGCCGGTATCACTCCTCCAGGATAAGGACGTATGAATAAGGCTATTCCACTAATAATAATTGTTGTACCAAGCGTGACTAAAAAGGGATTAATTTTCAACTTAGCAACACATATTCCATTTATAAAACCAACCATCACACCACACCCGATAACAAGAAAAATTCCGCCAATAATATTAATATCCATTGTGACAGATGCTACCGTAGTCGCAAGAGCAAGAATCGCACCTACAGATAAATCAATGCCCGCACTAATCAAAACCAATGTCTGCCCTACGCTTACAGCGAGCAACGGAATAGATCTAAGTAAAAGATTATTTATGTTGCCAATTGTACGAAACTTGGGAAGAGCAATAAAGATGCCTGCAATAACAATTAACAAAATTATGTATAAACCAAAAGAAGCATGTTTTTTAGATATTTTTTTGTAAAATCTACTTATCAATTGCACTTCTATTTCCACCTTTAACTACTTCTATTGAATTAAAGCTTATAATTTCTTCATTTAGTGATTTACAGTAGCTTTTATGATACTTTCTTCAGTGGCGTCCTTTCCATCTATTTCACTAACGATTTTTCCCTTATACATTACAAGAATACGATCACACAAACCGCGAAGTTCTAACATATCGCTAGTTACTACAACAACACCCCTTCTTTTACTATCAGCAAGTTCACGAATAAGTTGATAAATTTCTGTTTTTGCCCCAACATCGATGCCAATGGTTGGTTCAATGAATAACAATATTCTCGGTTCTGCATTAAGCCATTTCCCAACTACTATCTTTTGCTGGTTTCCGCCACTCAAATATTTAACAATTTTCGTTAGAGAGGGGGTTTTAACATTTAAATCTTTAATATTATTTATTACTATTTCTTTTTCCTTATCACTTCTAATAATCCCAAACACTTGCCGCATTCTTAGAGTTGGCAGGGCGAAATTATGCTTCACATTTAGTCCCAAACACAATCCTTCCGTTGCACGCTTATCAGTAATAAGAGCCATACCTGATTCAATAGCATCGGAAGGTTTTTTTATTGTTACTTGCTTTCCATCTATATAGATTTCACCTTTAGCTTTCTCAAGTGCTCCGATTTTTGTTTTCAACAGTGCCTTTTGGCCATTCCCTTCTAAGCCCGCAATCCCT
>JAUWQC010000032.1 GCA_030611285.1 bacterium
TTCAGGATTATATAGAAAAATTGGCAAAGGAGAAAAATGTTAGAATTATTGAAAACTATAATCTTGATAATGTGGTAAATGGGGTATTGGAATTAATATTTCAAAGAGTAAAAGGTGAATTCAGTAAATTAGGATCTGAATATACAAAGGTCAATTAGATTTTATCTGAGATGTAGAATTTTTTAGAAATTTTACTGTCTCCATTTAAATAAACTCTTACGTTGTAGCTTCCGGAAGGATACATATCATTTTTTTTAACTAATGAAATTATAATCTTTCCTGAACCCTTTTGCTCCGGGTTAACAATATTTTTCTGAATTATTTTGCAGGAACTATTTTCAATTTTTTCCCACTGGACTTTTATTTCATCTTCGATGGTAAGGTGCTTTACTTCTATTATAAGATAGATATCTAAATTCCGTCCATCAAAGTAGTAATTGTTGTTTTGCTTTAATTGATCAAAACTAGAGTTCCTATCAGAACTTAAGTAGATGTTTTCAATATCCGGCCTCTTTTTTATAACAGTTGTTATTGAAACTATTGTAAGAATTATGGTGCAGATAATTAAAATAATTATATTTATTTTCTTCATCTAGTTGTAAGAATGCGAGATTTAATAATTCTTTAGGTTATTATAAAAGTTATTTTTAAAATTGACTATAAGTTACTTTAAAATATTTGACTAAAATCTTTAACTGATATATATTTTTTAAATGATTTTTTTAAGGAGGAAATAAATATATGCCTATATATAGCTATAAATGTGAAAAATGTGGGAGAATTTTTGATAAGTTTCAAAAAGTTGGCGGTGACGACAATATAAAATGTATTTTTTGTGGTTCTAATACTAATAGATTATTTTACCCTGTGGGGATAATTTTTAAGGGATCTGGATTTTATACTACAGATTATAAATCCAGGGCAGGAAATTTTAATAATAATACCAGTGTTTTAACAAATAAAGAAAAAGATAATAAAAAATCTAAAACCAATTCCCCGGGTAAAAAGGAAACCAGTGGTGTATCAGATAAAAAAAATAACTAAATCTTAAGCATTATTGGTATAATAAAAGTCAAAGATTATATATAATGATTAAGATTTTTATTAAATTTATATTATCAGGTTAGATTAAATATGAAGGTAAAAAAAATATATGTTACCTCTTTAATTATTTGTTTTTTACTGGTATCACTAGTTACCAGTTCATGTTTTATTTCTGATAACAGTCAGGAAAGTGAAATAACTCAAGTGTCCGAAACTGCAGAGGAAATTGATGGTGGCGCTGAAGATGTTTTAGAGGAAGAATTTAATGACCTTTTGGAGAATAAAGATTTTTTAGAAGTATTTAATAGCTTTTATTATCCGGATTCTGTGGTCAAAGAAGCAAAGCAAGTGGAAAATGATGAAAATTTACTTTACATATTGTTAGAAGTAATGGAAGATTCTAAAAATGTAGAGGACTATTATAAGGATAAAAAGGTTCAGTCAATCTGGAGAAGATATGCAATATTTGAAGAAAGACCGGAAAAAGTTGGAGAAGAATTTCTTGAATCGGAAAACGAAAATATCCCCATTTTTAAATTTACCTATTCCAGCGAAGGAAAAGATAAGGTTGTTAATGTCTTAATTAAAGGCCTGGAAGAGAACAGAACGCAAATAATGATTATTTACTGGAATCTGCAGTAAACAATAAATGGAAGGTAGTAACCCCTTAAAATCAAAAGTCTACACTGTTAGTGAGCTTAATTTTGAAATAAGAAAAAATCTTGAATCAAACTACTCAGATATATGGTTAGAAGGAGAAGTAAGTAATTTCTATTTCCACGACAGGAAGCATATGTACTTTGATTTGAAGGATGAAAATTCCAAGATCAGGGTGGTTATGTTTCATAGTAATAATAAAAATTTACTTTTTGACATAAAAGAAGGCCTGCATATTTTAATAAATGGTTATGTTTCTGTTTATGAAAAAAGGGGAGAATATCAGATAGTAGCTCTGGATGCCAGGCCTGTAGGTAAAGGTTCTCTGATTTTAGCATTTGAACAATTAAAGGAAAAATTAGAAAAAAAAGGATATTTTGACCGTATACATAAAAAAAATATTCCAATTCTTCCAAATAAAATAGGTATAGCAACCTCTGTCGGCGGTGCAGTAATAAGAGATATCATTTCAGTCCTGGAGCGTAGATTTAAAAATTTCCATCTTATAATAAGAGATGTTAATGTGCAGGGGATTACCTCAAGTGATGAAATTTGTAAGGCAATAGACGATCTGCGCCAGTATGGAGTAGATGTAATAATATTAGCCAGAGGAGGAGGTTCACTGGAAGACCTGTGGGCATTTAATACTGAAAAACTGGCTGAAAAAATATTCGACTGTCCTGTGCCTTTAATTTCGGCAGTTGGACATGAAACAGATTATACTATTTCAGACTTCGTAGCAGATAAACGCGCTGCCACACCTTCGGTTGCTGGAGAGTTAGTCATATTAAATAAAACGGAAGCAGTAGAAAATTTAAAAGAAGCCAATAAAAAGATTAAAAATTTAGTTAAATCGAAGATGGCCATACTTAAAAAAGAGTTTAATTTTTTAACCAGTAGAAGAATTTTCATAAAACCGGAGACTATATTAAATAAATTTAACCAGGCTGCTGGTGAGTTCCGCATCAAATTAATAGAGAATATGAAAAAACTTATCGGAACGAGGGGAAAAATATTGTCTGACTATGGTCGTCTGATAGATGAGAAAAATATATTAAAAAGGATTTAAATTTATAAAATGGCAATTAAGAATATGGATATTAGAATAATTTCAGATATAAAAAATTATCTTACTCTCAAAAAAAGTAGATTGAAGCTTATATTAGAGAACTTACAGGGGAAAAACCCTGTTGCTATACTACAGCGTGGTTTTGCTATAATATATAAAGAGAAAGAGGATAAAAATATTAAAAGTATAGATGAGGTAAAAATTAATCAAAAGGTTAGAATAATGCTAACGGATGGAATACTTAATGCAAGAATATTTAAGAAAATATATAAAAAATTAGAAATAGGATTTAAAAATGAAAATTGAAAAAATGAGTTTTGAAGAGTCTATTACAAAATTAGAAGAAATTGTTAAAAAACTTGAAGATGAAAATATATCCCTGGAAGAATCAATGGAAAAATTTGAAATGGGCATTAAACTTTCTTCTAATTGTCTTAAAAGATTAAATGAAGCTGAGGGAAAGATAGAGGAGCTAACCAGATCTGAGGATGGAAAACTTGTTACCAGAGAACTGGATTTAGAAAAAGAAAATAAATAATTTTTTTTAAAATAAAATTTTTAGCTATTTATTAACTTATCAACATGTAATTTAGATATTATTTAGCTGGACTATATATAGTGTAACATATAAATAAAATATAGAAGAAGTAACTATATATAGTTATATATTACTATTAAATAAATACTAAATTAAATAATCATAATTACCTCCATATCTTTTTAAATAATAGTTTACAAATTAAAAGTAATGTGGTATCTTATTGTTGTAATGTGGGGGAAAGTGGAGGGAAAAGGGTATAAATTCCTTTTAAATAAATAGAAAATGGAGTAAGAGATGTTTTTAGGTGAGTATTACAGGACAATTGATAATAAAGGAAGAATTTTTATCCCTGCTAAATTCAGAGAAGATTTAATAAAAGGCGTAGTGGTATCAAGGGCATATGATGAGATGTGCCTTTTTTTATATTCAAAAGAAAATTGGAATAAACTGGAAGATAAAATAAGGTCCAGCAAGGTTACTGAAAAAAACATTCAGAAGTTTTCCCGATGGTTTTTCTCTTCTGCCAGTGAAGAAGCAATGGATCAGCAGGGAAGAATTAAAATACCCCAAAAATTAATAGAATACGCCGGGCTTAAAAAAGAAATTGTTATGGTGGGTGTCTCAGAAAGGGCTGAAATATGGGCCAAGGAAATCTGGCCAAAATATTACGATCAGGTAGATTCTCAATTTACAGAAGACGAGAATGCTTTTGAAGAGTTACGGTTTTAAAGAGTGTTATAAATGAATTTAGAAGAAATTCATGTGTCGGTTCTTTTAAAGGAGGTTTTGTATTATTTAAATTTAAAGCAGGGCGATATCATTTTTGATGGAACACTTGGCGGTGCTGGTCATACTGTAGAAATCATTAAAGCAATTGCCCCCACAGGCAAAGTAATTGGAGTTGATCTTAATAGTCAGACTATAAGCACCGCCGCCAGTAGACTAAAAGATTTTTCTGGAAATGTAGTTTTGGTAAATGATAACTTTGCAAACATTAAAAAAATTTTAAAGAGAATAAATATAAAAAGTATAGATGGAATGTTGCTTGATCTCGGATTATCCTCTTTTCTGATTGAAAAATCAAGGAGGGGGTTTAGTTATCTAAAAAATGAAAAATTAGATATGAGATTCGGGAATGGTGATATAGGTGCATTTGATGTGGTAAATAAATATTCTCAAGGAAAATTAACAGAGATTTTTTGGAAGTATGGAGAGGAAAGATGGTCTAAGTCAATTGCAAAAAATATAGTAAATCATAGAAAGAGCGGGGATATAAAAACTACCGGAGAACTGGTGGAGATTATAAAGGATTCAATACCCCGAAAATTTAAATATCAAAGAAGAGGTCATCCGGCAAAAAGGATATTCCAGGCAATCCGGATGGAAGTAAACAAAGAATTAGATAATTTAAAAATGGCAATTGAAGATGGTTTTAAAATGTTAAGAAGTGGTGGAAGAATGGTGATAATATCCTATCATTCTCTGGAGGACAGGATGGTAAAAAGCAGCTTTTTAGAATATGAGGGGAAATGTACCTGTCCTCCAGATTTTCCAGTATGTAAATGTGGTAGGAAAAAAAGAGCTGAGATTATTACCAAAAAGGTAGTTAGACCTGGACTTGAAGAAATTAGCTCAAACCCGCGTTCAAAGAGCGCCAGGTTAAGAGTTTTGGAAAAATTGTAAATTAGTATTTCATTAAAAAAGTATTTACAAATATTGACTAAAATGAACTTAAGATTAGCAGAAGAACAAAAAGTTTATAAAAGAAGATCTTACCCTCTCTTATATCTGGTAAAGAAACCGGATAGCGGAAAGGAAAAAGAAAATATAGTATACAGCAATAGTGGGCTGTTTTATATATTTATTATAGTTATACTTTTTACCTGTCTGGGTATCCTCTTAAATGCTGGACTTAAGATACAGAGTATAAATTATCAAAAAAGTATATATGAAATCAATGAAATGATTTCTTTAGAAGAAGAAAGGAGCGACCGCCTGCTGCTTAAAATATCAGAGCTAAAATCACCATCAAGAATTATTGAAGCTGCTAAAAATGATTTAAGCATGGATATGGCTGGTGATTTCAGGATAGTGGAGATTTCAGATAGTGGGCTTGAGAATAACGAAAAGATATATAATTACATATCTAAAAATACAACTACTGTAGTTAAAAATTATGATAGTTTCCTGGGAACTATTTATTATATTCAGGATATAGTGCTGGTGGTATCAGAGAGTGTGTTGACATTTTTTATTCCCTAATTATTATGTTTTTTTAAAAAATGCTTAGAAATAGTAATAATATCAAAATAAACAGGAAAAGAATATATTTCCTGTTTATTTTATTTTCAATAACTTTTTTGTTAATAATCTATAGGTTAGTTTTTATCCAGTATTTAAATGCTTCAGAGTTTAAAAGTTACGCAGAGTTTCAGCATACAGGTGAATTTGTTCTTAATTCAAAAAGAGGTAAAATACTGGATAGAAATGGAGTTGAACTGGCAATAAGCTTGAATGAAAAGACTATATATGCGAATCCAAAGTTAGTTGTTGATTCTGAATATGAATCGGAAATTTTAGCAGAAATATTGGAGCTGGACGTAGAGAATGTAAAGGAAAAGCTGGATAGTAAAGATTTAGGGTTTGTGTATATACAAAGAAAAGTTTCTACAGAAAAAGCTGAAAAAATTATGGAATATAGTCTCCCGGGTATATATTTTCAAAATGAAGCCAGAAGATATTATCCTCGAAATGATATTGCTGCTTCAGTGATCGGGTTTACCGGGATGGATAATAACGGACTGGCCGGAATTGAACTGCAGTATGAAAAAGTCTTAAGGGGAGTTGATGGTAAAGCAATTACCGAAAAAGATGTTTTTGGCAATATAATCCCGGGAGAAAATAATACCTACATAGAACCTGTAGATGGTAAAGATATAGTTCTTACTATTGATTCCCAGATTCAATATATCGCACAGGAAAAACTGGAAGAAATTGTCTCGGAATTTAAAGCTTTGAGAGCAATTTCCATAGTTATGAATCCCAAAACCGGTGAAATCTATTCGATGGCAGCTTATCCTGGTTTTGATTTGAATAATTATCAGGAAGCCGATCCGGAACTGTATAAGATATCAGGTATATCCTTTACTTATGAGCCGGGTTCTACTTTTAAGATAATTAATGTTGCATCAGCAATAGAAAATAATACAGTTGGAAAAGACCAGGTATTTGATTTAGCTCCTTCGATTAAAGTTGGTGATAGAGTAATTAAGGAGATATTCAGAACTTATAATGCCAGCTATACTACCGGAGAAATAATAAAGTATTCCATTAATGTTGGGGCTGTTACTATTGCTCTGAGTATGGGAGAAAAAACGTTCTGGGAAAGTATGAAAAAATTTGGATTTGGTGAGATTACAGGAATAGAATTGCCTGGCGAAGAAAAAGGACTTTTTTATGATTATAAGACATGGCCTGCATCAACAATAGGAGCGCTGGCTATAGGGCAGAATATTTCAGTGACTCCGCTTCAACTACTAAGGGCTGTTTGCGCTATTGCCAATGGAGGGTATCTGGTTACCCCTTCCATTGTAAAGGAAGTGAAATTATTGGAAAATGTGGAAGATGATGAATTACAAATGGAGCAGCGAAATAGAATTTTAAGCTCAGAGACGGCAGATGTGCTAAAAGACATGATGCTTGCTGTAGTAGAAGGAGGAACTGGAACAAGAGCGCAGATAGATGGGGTAAAGGTTTGTGGGAAAACCGGTACTGCTGAAAAGGCTAATAAATATGGAACTGGTTATGATGAGGGACGGCAAATAACCTCTTTTATTGGTTTTGCGCCCTATGAGGATCCTGAAATTGCAATAATTGTGGTGGTAGATGAACCAAAGGGTGGTGCGATCTGGGGTTCAACTGTTGCAGCTCCGGTTTTCAGGGATATAATGGAGTTTTCTTTAAAGAAGTTGAAGGTCTGTCAGTGGCTGGTAAGCGGGTATTGATATATGATGCTGCAAAATAACATTATATTAAATTAATAGAATAAAATAACTTTAATGCTGGCGGTTATAAAAATGAGGTTGCGGAACTTACTAAAAGATATAAAGTATAAAAAAATTTATGGAAGTACTGGTATGGATATCAAAAATATTTCCATAAGTTCTAAAAATGTAGCGGGCAGTAGTTTATTTGTAGCTATTGAGGGCTTCAAACGTAATGGGCATAATTTTACAGGAGAAGCAGTTTCCAGCGGGGCCGTTGCAGTGATGGGCATGCGAAAGTTAGAAATTCCTTCTCATATAACCCAGGTCATAGTCAATAATACCAGAGAGGTATTGCCGGTTTTATGCAGGAACTTTTATCAAGATCCCAGCAAGTCATTTAAATTAATCGGGGTCACGGGGACCAACGGAAAGACAACTACATGTTATCTGATAGATTCTATTTTAAATATTGAAGGAATGAAAACCTCGCTTATTACTACTGTTGAGTCGTTTTTAGATGGTGAAAAAACTTTTTTTGACCGCACTACTCCTGAGTCTCTTGATTTGAATGACTTTTTTAAAAGAAGCAGACAAAAAAAAGTGGACGCTGTCTGTATGGAAGTATCCTCTCATTCAATAGATTTACACCGGGTTGACTATCTTAAATTTAATTATATTGTATTTACCAATCTTTCTCAGGATCATCTGGACTATCATAAAGATATGGCCAGTTATTTTAATGTAAAAAAGAAATTATTTTTAAAGGAATACAGGTATGTATATGGAGGGGAAAAAGCGGTTATTAATATAGATAATAATTATGGAAAAAGAATTTTTAAGTCCACTGATTTGGAAAGAATATCTTATTCACTTAAGTCAGACAGGGCAAGTGTATGGGCAAGTAATATTAAAAACTCCATTTCAGGAATTGAAATGGATGTAAATACTTCAGATGGTAAAAAGTTTAATATCTCATCTTCATTATGCGGATACTTCAATATCTACAATATCCTGGCAGCTGCAGGTATCTGTATTGATATGGGTATAAAAAACAGCTCTATTCAGAGAGGTATAAAGTCTTTGTATGGAGTTGAGGGTAGATTTGAAAAAATAGATTCGGACAGGAAGTCAACAGTAATAGTAGATTATGCGCATACACCGGATGGTCTGGAAAATGTACTGGCGACTATAAAGCAAATATTAAAACCGGGAGGAAGAATTATATCAGTTTTTGGATGTGGCGGCGACCGTGATAAGGGGAAAAGAAAAATCATGGGCCATATTTCAGGGCGGCAGGCTGATTTTACGGTGATAACCTCTGATAATCCAAGAACTGAAAGACCGGACTCTATAATAAGCATGATAGAAGAAGGTCTGATGGAGTCTGGAAGTAAAGAATATAT
>JAUWQC010000015.1 GCA_030611285.1 bacterium
CAAATTTTTTAATTATATTTTTATTTTTAAATACTTACTATATTTATTATGAAAATATCATTTTTAAATTTGAAGAAGATAGATTTTCTTCTATTGTAGGTTTTTTATTATCTTCGTATTTTATATCTATAATTTCAATCAATCCATCTCCAGTTTTTACAAGATATCCTAATCCAGATCGAGCAACTAGTTGACCAGGTATACTAAAATCTTTAAAACTATTTATATACTCTGATACAGGCAATGCAGAATTAAAAATTACTTTTCTTCCTTCTAAAAAAGAATAAGCTCCTCCATATAAACCCCCTAAAGCACGAATAAGTGCGTCAATTTCTTCAGTAGTTTGCCCCCAATTAATTCTAGCAAAACTAGATTTCCAGCTAAAGTAAGTAGAATCATCTTTATTTTGTGGCTTTCTAGGAGCTTTTCCTTCTTCCACCAAAGGTAAAATTTCTTTAAATAATTCAGCTCCAACGGAACATAGCTTTTCTGTGATACTTAAACCCGTCTCTCGTTCCTCAAGAGTAAATGATCTTTGTGTTATAATATCCCCAGTATCTATTCCTGAATTTAAAGAGAAAATCGTAATGCCTGCAGTTCTATCTCTTCTAATAATTGGCATGAAAACGGGAAACATTCCTCGATCTTTAGGTAAAAGTGAGGGGTGTGTATTAATACATCCTAACCTAGGAATATTTAATATATCGGAACACAATATCTTCGGAAAATAACAAGCAACAATAAGATCTAATTTAAGTCTTTTAAGCACATCTATAAATTCGGGAGAATTGATTCTATTCAAAGAAGGCTTATATAAAGGGAGGAGATTATCATAAGCAAACTCCTCTACGGAATAACCCTCGGGAAGCATTTTTAAATTATCAGGAACTGTTATAACGGATACTATTTCATGCCCTGCTTCTAGTAATATCTTTAAATACTGGACACCTAAATTCCAGTAAACAAAAGCTGCGACTCTCATATAACTTACCTCCACATTACCAATTTTTATAATTTATGCACTACTCTGCATTGCTAAAGTAATAACAGCAATCATAGCTTTATAAACTTCCAAATAATTAAGACTTGTAAAACTTATAGTACGTCCCGATACTCTTTTAATTCTTGGCATCATTTCTATAATATCTACCATGGAAGTATATGCCATATCAATTTCTAAAGTTATAGGAGTATTTAATTTAAATGGCCTTGCACATTTATGCTTAATTAAATTTTCTATACTTTTTTTAGCTTCTATTTCAATAATTTTCCTTGCTTGTTTGGGGATTAAAATAATTCCTGCTCCTCTTGCTATTCCTTCTTTGACACATACGACCCTTACACTCGGAATTGCTTCTTCAGCTTCTTGGCAAACATAATTATCTCCACTTACCAAAAGTACCGGAACTCCATAGTAACCTGCAACAGCAGCACTAATAACTGATTCCCCTACAGTAATTCCATTAAGTCTAATATTTTGAACAGTACCAGAAGAATAATAACTATGGTCAATAATAGCACCTTTTGTACCTACTTTAGCATGATATCCTAAAAGAAAAACACCCGAAAATGTATTATCTAATCCTTGCATCTGTCCCAGTGGTTTAGGACTACCAGAAACAATTTTAACATCATCTTGATTATCAATTTTATCTACTATAAGATTTCTCATATCTAAATGACTATCATTTACCAAAAAAAAAGTAGCACCGCTAGCTCTGGCACCAAGTATTGCACTATTTACTTCTTCAGTCATCCATTGACGAGCAATTTCATAGTCTTTTCTTCCAGGAAGAGTTTGTTCTTTATGTACAATTCCTGAAATTCCCTCTATATCCACCGAAATATAAATAGCAAGTTTTTTATTAAATTTAACTTTATTCATTTATTATTGAATCATCTCCTCAATTATCTTATAACTAATCTAACTCTAATTCTTTCTCTATATTCTAATAAGTTTGGCAAAATACTTCTGGACATGCCCAGAGGTATTTTGCCATTCTGCTTAATAAAAAATTAACTTAATTTTTTATTTTCTGATAAGCTCTATTTATTAGTAATCTAGTTGCATAAAATATTCTTAATTTTATTCTTTTTTTAGAACGTCGTTTTAAGATCCTGAGTTTCTCCAGTTTCAGCGGCTTTATATGCAGATAAAATAATTTCCAACATATGACGAGCCATTTCTAAAGACGATAATGGTTTTTCACCGGTATTAAGACAATCAATAAGGTGTTCGACACCATTAGGTCCAGTCCACGGTCTCTTAGGCTCTTCCACAACCCTTTCTGGAAGAGGAGATATCCATCCTCTAGCTGGAAGATCTTTCTTTTCAAGAAATGCCTCAATTGCTGGTAAACCATTATCGAAAGACCCTCCCCAATGATTAACATTAATTACTCCCTCTGAACCATAGTATTCTTTATTCGGTCCTTTGCTAGCAAGCAAACAATGGGTACTATCTACCATTCCATAACAAGCATTCCCCCAATCAAGTAATAAAAGTGTATTATCATCAACTTTTTGCTTTATTTTTTTTGCAGGACCAAATGATTTATCCCAAACTAAAGCAATTTCTCTCTCTGGAATCGCTATTCCAGAAAAAGCAGTAACTCTTTTTACGGGTCCTAAAGTATAAATAAGTTCCTGAATTGCATAAACACCTACATCAAATAAAGGGCCTCCTCCCATTTCTTTTGAATAATACCATGAAGGGTCATAATAGTGGGCATGCTTACCTGCTCCACCATGAGAGCCATGTGCCCTTACAAAACAAATCTTACCTATTAATCCCTTAGAAATAATTTCCTTAACCTGTTTAACTACCGGTGAAAGAACAACGGTTGGAGCACAAACAATAACAACTTTCTTTTTTTTTGCTTCTTCGATAATAGCATCTGCATCTTCCATTTTAAGTGCCAAGGGTTTTTCACAATAAACATGTTTACTTGCTTTTATTGCCTCTAAAGTCATTGGAGCATGATACACTGCAGGAGTAAGATTAACAACAATATCTACATCATTAGAATTAAGTACCTCTTTATAATCAGTGCAAGCAATTTTAGCATTAAATTTTTCTTTAGCCAGCTCGGCTCTTTGGGGCATAGTATCACATACTATAGTGAGAATAGTTTTATTATCTTCAACTAACTGTTGAATATGAGGAAAATAAAGCTTGAGAGACACATCACCACATCCAATAACACCAATTTTAGTTTTTTTCATAAAATGAATTTCACTCCTTTTTTTATTTTATTTTTTAATTTCTATTTTGCTTACAGGACCTTTTTTGACTACTTAACTTTTAAAATAGAGTAGATATGCAGTCAGTTTAATAATTAATTATAGATTTTTATTTACATAAATATTTATTTTCTTTCCTTTGTTTGCTGCTTCATAAAAAGCAAGACACGCTAATAGATCTGACTTTGCATCTTCAATTGTACAAACTGGTTTAGTCTCACCTTTAATACAATCAATAAAATGCTGCAAATAATCAACAGTAGATCTATCAAATTTTTCTTCAATCCATTTGATTTTTTTTTCTTTATTTGTTAGCCATATTTTATCATCACGATTTAAATAAGATATCATCCCTTCCTTCCCTATTATATCTATCTGGTAATAATGTATCCCCTCAAAAGTCCAGGTATATTCCATAGATACTATAGTACCATTTGAAAAACCATAAATCGCCATACCATAATCTTCGTTTTTTATGTCAACATCACTTATTTTCGCAATCTTTCCCTGTACAACTTTGGGCTCAGCTTCTAGTAACCACCTTACAAGCGCAAGCTGATAAATACCATGATCAAGCCATGCTCCTCCAGGGACTCTTAAAGGATCTCCAAACCAACCTGAAGAGTTTGAATCTTTCCAACCAATTGGCACCCTATCTCGACCTCTAATAGAGATGTTTAAAATATCTCCTATCATCTTTCGATTTAACAATTCCTTAATTTTTTTACAATATGGTATAAGTCTATAGTATCCCTCCATAGGAAACAATACAATTCCTTTTTCTTTAACTTTGGCTGAAATTACATCTACTTCAGCCAAATTCATCGCTACCGGTTTTACACATATAATATGTTTTCCCGCTTCTGCAGCAGCAGTTATAATTTCTGCATTTTTATCTACCTTCACAAAACTAGCAATAGCATCCACATCATCTCTATTTATAATTGATCGCCAATCGTCAACTACTTGAGTATTAGTGCTTAATGCTATTTCTCTAGCTCTATCTTTATGACTATCCCAGATGGCAACAAGTTCTGTATCATCTCTTTTATTTATTTCACTGGCAAGAGGTACTGCAGTATACCAATGATCAAGTCCAATTAAGGCAATATTTACTTTATTACTCGAATTAATCAAGATTTATCACGCTCCTACAGACCTGGTTTACTTTAATGCCAGGGTTCTTTATCCTGAATAGCTTTAACCATAGCATGAAAGTTTTCAATAGGTACATCTGTGGTCACTTCATGTGATGGTCCGATTATATAGCCTCCATTCCTTCCAAGCAAATCAATAGTCTTCTTGACCTCCTTTGCTACTATATCGGGTTTGCCAAATGGTAAGATAGTTTGATTACATATACCCCCACTAAAACTCAACTTATCACCATAACGTTTTACTATATATTCTTGGTCCATGGCTCCTGGTTGAACTGGATTAAGAAGATCCAGACCTATTTCAACTAAATCGTCCAGGATAAGAGTCACATTACCACAGCTATGGTGCATAACCGGTAATCCGGCATTCTTATAAACTTCCCATATCCGAGATATTCGAGGTTTAATAACTTTTCTCCATAATTCAGGAGATATTAATAAACTTCTCTGTGAACCCCAATCATCACCCGTCATTCCTCCATCAACACCAATACTGACCATGCGCTGAGCAAGTTTTACGTGATACACAGTCAAACTATCTAACAGCTCCGTTATAAAATCCCGGTCAGTCATAAGGTAGGTTAAAAAATTTTCCAACCCAAGTAAACAAGTTGCTCCTTCAAATAAGACAAAACCATGCCCTCCACATATGAACATTTCTTCACCATATTTAGAAATAAGTTCTTCTCCTTCTAATAAAAGATTTGGATCCATTGGATCAGGAAATTTATACAAATATAAATCTTCTTTAGATTTAATAGGATTTTCTACTACGTGAAATCCTTCAGTATTCACATTCCATCCAACACCCCATTTATCAAATTTTATACCCCGTTCATAATCATATATAAAATTATCAGCAGGTAAAACAGTTATTAAATGTCTATCCAAATATAATGGTAGTTCTTCAATATATACATTATAATAATTACTAATTATTTTACCCATTTTCGGAGTATATATGATATGCGTAGGTAAGCGATCCGGTTGTTGTTTAGATAAAATCATCTGAATCCTTTGTTTACGAGTTAATTTCATTACTCTACCCCAAAACATTCTTTAGGAAAGTAAAACTTTAAATTTCCTATAAAAATAGCCTAAAATAAAAACTTTTCTCAATAATAAACACAATATCTGATCTTACTAACCAAAATCCTTCCCATCCCCACCACCCTAAAGATAACAAATTGCTTCACGAATAAAGTTTATAAATTATTAATCATAATAATAACTATTAATTTAAATCTATTGGTTTTTTTGTTTTCTCAACCTCATATACAGTTTTAAGAACTCTTAAGCTTTCTCTAGCTTCGGAAAGTTTTATTAATGGTGGCTTCCCAGTTTCTACACACTTAATAAAATTCCCTAACAAACCAAGTTCATATCCTCGACCTAGTTCTGCACCATCATTTGGGGGAACCTGTATATAAGTCCAGTAAGGATAATTTCTTCCTAAAATGGCCCTATAATTGTATGGAATCCAGTTAGTTACAATTTCTCCCTCTGTTCCCCGTATTTGAACTAGGCAAGATGCATTAAGTTTAGGACTTGGTTTGGTAATTTGGGGTTTTACTAATGTCCAATCTGCTTCAACACGGCCAATTACCCCATTTTCAAACTCCAATATTCCTAGACCCCAATCCTCAATTTTAATATCTTTATGAACCAAGTTGGCAGTCTTTCCATATAAAACCCTTTTCACTTTTTTACCCACAATATGTTGAAGAAGTTGCATACAATAAATACCTTCATCCATTAAAGCTCCTCCTGGTACTCTTGTAGGATCTACAAACCATCCAGGCTTACCACTTGTTAACCAATCTTCAGCAATTGCAGTATGATAAGCCGCACTAACAAATACTACATCTCCAATTTCCTTCTTGTTTATCATCTCTATTACATCTCTATGCGCAGCAACAAATTCACCTTCAACTGTATCTGCTACTACTCCTGCTTTCTCAACTGCTCTAATTATCCTATCCGCTTCCTCAATATTCATGGCAATTGGTTTAATCATCAATATATGTTTTCCCGCTTCAGCGGCAGCTACTGTATACTCACAAGTTTTATCAATAGAAGAAAAAATAGTTACAATATCCACATCTTCTCTCTTTAAAACCTCATGATAATCGTTAAAAATTTCAACTCCAAATTTATCATGAAATGCAGCTAACTTTGATGGGCTCGAACCAGTTGCTCCTACTAATTTCGCAACAGGATTTTCTCTCAGTTGTCTTACAGTATGAAAAGCACCATACCAATGATCAACACCTAAAATAGCTATACCATGTTTTATCATTAAAATTCCTCCTAAGTTTTATTTTTCGTATAATGTATTTATATTTTTTAGAACTATCAAGATAAATATTATACTCTGTATTAAATTTCTTTAATTTAATACAGTTCCAAGAAATGAAGTGTTAATCTAATAGATTTAGAAATATGCATTAAGTCCTCTGATGGGTATATCACTCCTTTCTCAGTAATTATTTCACTTATAAATTTAGAAGGCACCACTTCAGACATTATGTTTCTTACTTTAACATTATATCATTAACTTTCAATAAATCTGATTTTAGTCCTTCGGGTCCATAAATAGGCCAATTTGAATCTAAATATAGACTTGTAATATCAAGCTTTGATAAGTCCGCTACAATTTTTACAGGAATTTTTCGTTCTCTTGCAATCATAGCTAGGGGATAGGTTCCTATTTTACATAAGGCATCACCTTTACAGGAAATTGCTTCAGCTCCTACTAAAACTAAGGTACATCCATTTAATAATGGATTTAATGCGGCATCAATACCTAAAGTAACTTGAATATTATTTCTACAGAGGGTCTTAACTGAATTTAATCCTTCGCACCAGGGCCTTGATTCTGTGACTACAACCTCTATTTTTTTACCCAAATCCCTCGCTTTAATAATTGCGGTATTAACAGTTTTGCTGCAACTGTAAACAAAAACCTTTTCTCTATCCTTAAATTGTTCAGCACAATTGCTAGTAGTTATTTCTAAAGAACTTTTCAATCTATTGATCAATTGTTTTCAGAATTATATCTCTTACGCTCTCAATACTCTCTTTTTCATCTAAATTTTCAAGAATTACTACTATTTCATTAAATAAATTAATCATCGGGGCTAGACCTTTTGCCATCCTGCCAAAGGTTTCTATTATCCAGCGCATTTCTGACTTATACTCTTCATCTGTTACAGGTTGAAACTCTTTTGCCAGGGCAATAAGAGAACTCGCAGTTTCTAAAGTTACTGGAAAAGCACTTATTATCTCACCATCTATAGTTCCTTCACTAAGAGCCTTCCGTATTCTTATAAAAACTTCCCTTTCTTCAGACCAATGTTTCATTTTCTATTAGCCTCCTCCAATTTCATTACTAAAATCAATGAATTCCTCCGGTTAAACCTCTTGCTAAATATCGCTGAATAAATATGCCAAATATCATCATCGGAAGCATAACCATCACACTTGCGGCTGTAAGTTTACCAAAATCTATAGAAATAAATTCTATAAAACCTACAACTAATGCAGGAAGCGTACGATTCTGCCCACTTGTCAGAATCATTGCAAACATAAACTCATTCCAAGACATAATTAAACTTATAATAAAACATGCGGTTATACCAGGGGCCGCTAAAGGTATAGTAATACGGAATAATGCCCCCCACCTGCTACAACCATCAATCATTGCAGATTCCTCAACTTCAACCGGTACTTCTTCGAAAAAACCTCTCATCATCCAGATTGTCAAGGGGAGCAAAAATGTTGAATGAGCAAGAACAATAGCCCATCTGGTTCCCAGTAAATGCGTATACATAAACATTCGAGATAGGGGAAATATAAGAACTATTCCTGGAACCATTCTAACTAATAGGGCCATCATCATCAAAAAATTGCTTCCGACGACTTTAAACCGGGATAAAGAGTAAGCCCCAAATACTCCAAGTATCAACGAGATCGTAGTAGCCATAAGTCCAACTATTACGCTATTAAAAAGATATTTAATAAAATTATACCTTTCAAATACTCCTCTATAATTATTTAAAGTTGGCGTGAAAATTATCTTGGGTATAGTAGAAACAATATCAATTGGTTGTTTTAGCGAGGTTATAATAACCCAAAATATGGGAAATAAAACCCAGACCATGATAATAACTATAATAAAACGATGTAGTAAAAACCCAACCCATCTGGAAAAACGGCTTTTATTAAAAATATTTTTCACCTCAGAAACTAATATAAAGTTAGGATTACACATAAGCTGTAACTTATATTTCTATTGTTTATAAAGATATTATTTAATCTTCTAAGCGTTTCCAAAAACTTAAGATAAAAACTGCGATACCTACTGTTAATAGCAAGATGACGTGAGTCATAGCGTAAGTCTGCCCCATTTTAAGAATCTTAAATCCTAAATTATATGCATACATTGAACTAACCTCAGTTGCTCTCCCCGGACCTCCTCGTGTCATTGTATAAATGGTACCAAATTCTCGCATTGCATCCACGGAAAGAAATAAGACTACAAGAATTATATACTTATATAAAAACGGAAGGGTCAAATATCTAAATGTTTCCCATTTTGATGCTCCGTCTACCCTGGCAGCTTCATAGGGCTCGACAGGTAAAGACAATAATCTGGCTAAGAAAATCAGTACTGCAAAAGGGGTTACCTGCCAGATACGAACTATCGCAACGCTAATGAGAGCCATTCCCCGGTCACCAAGCCACAGTGGTTTTCCTAGTCTTAATAAACCTAAAATATAATTAATTATTCCATTCCCTGGATTATACAAAAAGGTCCATGTTAATCCTACAATCACCGGACTTACCAATAGTGGTAAAATTGCAAGACCGCGAATAATTTTTATACCAGTCATCTCCACAGATAATGCCATAGCTATTAAAAATCCCAGTATTCCGGACACTACCGTCACCATCAAAACATATTCTACTGAAGTCTTAACTGTATACCAAAAATCTATGTCATAAAATAGTTTTATATAATTTTTAAGACCAACAAAACTAGGTCCTTCTTGTCTAAGAGGAGACCAGTCATACCAACCCAAAACAAATGATAATATTAGTGGAGCAACTACAATAAATAACATCAGAATAGTTGCAGGAGTCATCATAATATATGGCATTGCTTTCTTTTCAATTAACAATTTTTTTTGTAATTTCATAATAGTTATTCCTTCTAAATCAAATAGTAGCATTACAGGAACAGGAACCTTTGCTTTTTAACTTTCCTGTTCTTGTATATTAATATTTTAATTTTTCAAATTCCATAAAAATATAATTTTCATTTACTACTTAAATATCAGCAACATTTAGCTTCTACATTGTTAATCACTATCTGACAAATACACACACATCGTAGACTCCTAACAAGTAAGAAGTTTATAGACATCGTAGCGTCTTCCCATTAGACTAAGGTAGAGGCAGAGGAACATCCGGTAGTTCAAATCGATTTACTAGAACTTGATTTAGTCCTTAAACAGACCCCTATAGCCACAAATGTTCCTCTGGCCATATGGTTTATTCTTGCATAAAGAAAGTTATTTGACTATCCTAACCTTTCGGATTATTCTATAGTTATGAAATACTTTTTTAATTATAGACCCTTAAGGAAAAATTTAAAGGAGATATTAACCTACTTCCCTTAGGCTTCCCGAGAGACTAGCTATTTCTCCAAGATACATCCATCTTATCCACTTTATTAGAAGTAATCACATTCTGGATATCTTTGGAGAAAAATTTGGTATGCCTAAAGAATTAGAGTACGAATATGTTTGAGCCACTACTGATACTGCCCAAGAGACATTATTCGTATATCATGACTTTAAATTGATAGTTAAATATCCTTATCCTTTACCAAAAATCTCTATTTTTTTATTAAAGATCGATCTCTAGAGTCTACGATGTCTGTATGTTCGTGAACTATCTTTAATAAACCCCTAATTCCTCTAATAATTCATATACTTCTTCATCTACCTTTTTGAGCCCTTCCTCAGGTTTTAAATCACCAAGTACCACTAGATTCAAGTTTAAAGTCAGTATATCTATAATTCTTGGCATTCCAGGTAAAAGGGGCATGGTCTCAGCATTCATCAGTACTTCCTTCATGTTCTTAATATGTGGTCTGGCAGCTAATATTTCTGGATCATCATAATATTTTCGAAGTGCACTATCAAATGTGCCTCCTTTTAATCCGGCGAAAGCTTCTGCTTTCTTCATCTCAAAACTGTTAATCCATTTGATAAATTCCCAGGCTGCTTCCGGATTTTTGCTGTCTACAGTAATTACCCAATTGACTGTGTTAACACGAGAGGGATAAGGTTTTCCTAGTCTATCTTTTGGAACAGGCATAGGTATGAACTTGAATGAACCAGCATATTCCGATTCTTCTGGGTCATTAAACTGCATTTCTTGCACGGTAGTTCCATAACTTATAGCAGCCCTACCCGTCAGAAGAGCACTCCAGATGTCCAGCCACCACCAGTTAATTGATTCAGGGGGGCTTACTTTATATAGTTCTAACCAGAATTCAAGTGTCTTTAGACCTTCTGGACTACTGTATTGGGGCTTCCAATTTTCATCAAATATACTCCCACCAGTTGTTATCATAATTTCTTCAAACATTTCCTGAGTAGTGCCCGTTCTACCAGCGGGTAATGCGATACCGTACCTATCAGGAGGATTATAAAGTTTTTGAGCAGCTTCCAGTAGCTCTTCCCATGTTTTTGGAATCCCTAAATCCTTTTCTTCAAAGAAGGATTTATTTATAACAAATCCATGGGTCATTACAGACCCCGGAACTCCATATAACTTGGCATCAAAAGTACAGACATCAAGTAAGGCGGGGAAGAATTCGCTGTTTGCATATTCTAAATCTTCTTTAGTCATTACTTCTTCTAAGGGAAGCAGAAAACCGGCATCCTGATACTCTCCCACAAAAGGCTCGATTATATAGAGAACATCATATGTTCCAGTTTTTGCAGACATTTCAGCAATTTGCTTTTCTCGCATTGCGGTGAATCCAATATCATCCATGACAACATTGATACCTGTTCTAGCCTCAAATTCCTCAAGCTTAGGTTTACGAACTTTGTCCCAGACATCCTCAACACAGGCACTTACGGTAATTGTTACTCCTTCATACTTCTTCTCGGCTGCAAGTGCCATATTACCCCCAACCATAAAAAGCGTTAATATTAGACACGTTACTAAGAATAAATATCCAACAGTCTTCATCAATATACCTCCTTTAACAAATTTTAAACTTAAGATAACAGTTAAAAGCTTAGTTTTCATTTAATTATTTCCTCCTTTTTTTGTGAATTTGGAACTTTCCTGCCCATCTTATCCAATTTATTTTTGTTATCACCTCCTTCTTAATTTTTAACATTTTCGGCTAAATAACTCCTTTATTCATAAGGGTTAATAACCCTTACCTCCTTTTTTTCATCCCCACCTAAAATTGATTTTAAGTCTCAGGTGAAGTACACCTATTTTTAGTCTATTTTTTGGGGGGAATCAATTTCAGATATGGAGTTTTCAAAGACCATTATTTTTTTGTGTGATCATCAAATATTGCTTCCAAATATTTCTTCGAATTAACTCATACTTTTTTTTAAATGCTTTTCGGTTTAATTTAACATGTTCATAAGAAAAATTATTTTGTAGAAAATAGGGTAACAAGACTCTTCAGATTAATTTCTGCTGCTTTAAAAGCATCTGATGCTTTTGTTGGTACTTCTACCACTACAAAACCCTCATAATTAATATCCTTTAATGCACCAATACCAGATTTTAAATCAAGGTCCCCTTCTCCAATATTTACAACTTCTATCTCTCCCTCAGTAGATTCAATTTTAAGATCCTTAATGTGTACTTGCTTAATTAGATTTGATAAAATAGGAATTTCGTCTTTAGCATGAATCTGTTTAACTTCGGGATTTGCTATGTCATAATATACCTGACAATATTCTGAACCAATCTGCTCAATAATTTCTACAACCTTATTTGCAGGACCATATAAATCATTTGGCATATTTTCCACAGCTAGTAATGTCCCGTATTCTTGAGCTGTATTAATACACTTTTTAAGTGAGTCAATTATATAATTTTGTGCTACCAACACTTCTATACCTGTAGGTTGCTGGATGGGAACTAAAATTTTATCTACACCGAGATCTTCCGCAGCTTTACAGGTCATCTTGAGTATGGATATTCCCTGATCTCGTACTTTCTTATTTGGATCTCCTAATCCATAATTATGAAGAGCACCAATACAAATTGAACATATTTTAATCCCAACAGATTCAGCTACCTGTCCAAGCCTGTTCCACCTATGAAAATCTCTCATCCGGGAAAGGTCTGTTTCTCCTCCAAAGATAGAATAGTGTGGTTCAGGACCTACATCAATTTCATAACCTGCATACCCCAGATCATATGCTACTCGCATTGCTTCTTCTACAGGAAACTTTCGCTCAAGTACGCATGAAGTTATTCCTGTTTTCATTACCAAACCCCCATTTCTCAGAAGAAAAGATAAAACAAAGTGTTAT
>JAUWQC010000031.1 GCA_030611285.1 bacterium
CTTTTAGCTGTTTGGTCATTTGAATTGCTAATATTTTTCATAGATTATTCTCCTTTAGAGATTTACTTCTTAAAATTATTGTATTATTGTAACTTAATATATTATATTTTGGAATGTAGTGCATGCAAGTATAGCTTTCTCTATAAAGTTAGTAAATTTAAGCCATTTGAGTTAAGTCCATCAAAAAATAGTAATGAAACTTTGAGAAATTCCGATTTTTTTAAAATATTGAAATTTTTTATTATAAATATCATATTTTTTAGAATAATGATATAATTTCAACGAAAAATTAAAAAAGTGACAATTATTTACTATTTTTTTAAATTTTTAACAAATATTTATAAATTTTATTAATTTTAAGGAGTGATAGCTGTGAGAGAAATAGATTTATTTACTGAATTTTCACAGAAGGCAGGAACAGAAATTGATCCAAAGAATATAAAAATTGATGATACTACTTTAAGAGATGGAGAACAAACTGCAGGAGTGGTATTTGCAAATGATGAAAAAATACATATCGCTAAAATGCTGGATAAGGTGGGAGTTAATCAGATAGAAGCTGGTATACCTGCAATGGGAGGAGATGAAAAGGAAGCAATAAAAAAGATTGCTTCGCTGGGCCTTAATTGCAGTGTAATGGGTTGGAACAGAGCGGTTAAATCAGATATAGCTGCTTCAGTGGAATGCGGTGTTGATGCGGTGGCTGTTTCCATATCTTCTTCCGATATACATATTGAACATAAGCTTAGAAAGAGCAGGGAATGGGTGCTGGAGAGTGTTAAAACCAGTGTGGATTATGCCAAGGGTTTTAATCTTTATGTGTCGGTAAATGCCGAAGATGCTTCCCGCTCCGATATGGAATTTCTTCTCCGGTTTGTAAGGACAGCAAGGGATGCCGGCGCGGACAGATTAAGGTATTGCGATACTCTGGGTATTCTTGACCCTTTTGAAACTTTTATGAGGGTAAAAAATATTATTGATATTATTGGAATAGATATTGAAATGCATACCCATAATGATTTTGGGATGGCAATTGCCAATGCTATAGCCGGTATTAAAGCAGGAGCAACTTATGTTAATACTACTATTAATGGACTGGGGGAGAGGGCAGGGAATGCCGCGTTTGAAGAATTGGTTATGGCTCTAAAATATATTGAGGGTGTGGACATGGGATTTAATACCACTCTTTTCAGAGCGATGTCTGAATATGTAGCCAGGGCTTCAAGTAGAATTCTTCCTACCTGGAAACCTATAGTGGGCGGAAATTTATTTGTTTATGAGAGTGAAAGTAAAGCTTCTGGTGTGCTGGTCAACCCTGAGACATATGAATTATTTAAAGAAAAAGACGTCGGTCTGGAAAGAAAAGTAATACTGGGAAAATATTCAGGAGTCAGTACCATAATTTATAAACTCAATACACTGGGTTTTAAAATCAGCAGGAAAGAAGCAGAAGAATTAGCTGAAATTATAAGGGACAAGTCGGTATCTCTTAAAAGGGCTCTTTTTGATAGTGAAATAATTGATACCTATAAATCTTATAAAAGCAAATCAAATAAAAGCAAAGTAGGCAAAAAGGGAGAGGAATGATGGCAGTAGCAAAAAGTAAAAGATATGTAAATATTATGGATACAACTTTAAGAAATGGCGAGCAAACAGCCGGAGTAGTTTTTTCCAAACATGAAAAAATTAGGATAGTTAAAATGCTGGATGAAATAGGGATTCCGGAAATCGAAGTGGGAACTCCTTCACTTGGAAATATTGAAAGAGAAATAATTAAGAAAATTGTAGAGGATAAATTTAACTGCAGGATATTTGTTTATTGTGAGGCTGAACCTGAAAACATAAAATATGCTGCCCGGTGTGGAGCTAAGAATGTGGTTATAAACATCTCTACTTCTGATATACATCTTAAGGAGAAATATAAGAAAAACAGAACATGGGTTATAAATAAGTTGAGGGAAACTATAAGAACTGCCAGGCAGAATGATCTTAATTTTATCATAAGCGCTGAAGATGCTACCCGCACTGATCTTGAATTTCTATTAAAGCTAGTCTCCATAGCTAAAAAAAAGGGAGCATATCGATTTAGAATTTGTGACACTGTAAGTAAATTTGATCCCTTCCGGACTTTTTTGTATATAAATACTATCTCCAGCGCCATAGATTTTCCTCTGGAAGTCTACAATCATAATGATTTCGGAATGGCAACCGCCAATGGAATGGCGGCGATAAGAGGCGGCGCATCGAGTCTTGTGGTAAGCGTAGGCGGCCTTGGAGAGGGTACCGGAAATGCGGCAATGGAAGAAATTGTAATGGCTCTAAGGTATCTTGAGAATATAGAACTTGGAATAGAAACTTCGAAATTCAGGGAAATCGCTGAATATGTAGCAAGAGCCTCCTCCAGAGCTATTCCTATCTGGAAAGCAATTGTTGGAACCAATGTATTTGCTCATGAATCGGGAATACATGCAGACGGAGTTATTAAGAATCCAAGAAATTATGAGGTATTTAATCCCAGTGAAGTAGGGTTAGCCAGGCAATTGGTTGTAGGCAAACATTCAGGCTCTCATACCATTCTTTACAAATTCAAGGAGTTTGACATAGAACTTACTGATAAGCAGGCAAATGAAATACTTGCTCTGGCAAGGGCTATGTCCATAGATCTTAAAAGGTCTCTTTTTGATAAAGAGCTTATGTATATTTATAATGAATATACAAAGAAAAAAGGGAGTAAAAGAGAAGAGCAGAACCCTGAAGATTAGGCTTGAAAGGAGTTTTTTTGCATAAGACAATTTCCGAGAAGATTATAAGCAAGCATGCCGGCAGGGAACTTGAGGCCGGAGACATTGCAGTGGTGGATGTGGATGTAGTTATGTCCCAGGACGGGACCGGCCCCCTGGCAGTAAGCCAGATTAAAAAAATGGGTTTTAATAAAGTAAAAAATCCTTCAAAGTCCATTTTTTTTATTGACCACGCTGCGCCCAGTCCAAGAAGTGAGCTTTCAAACGCTCATATTGTTTTAAGGGAATTTGCGTCGCAGACAGGAGCAGTAGTGAGCGATGTGGGAGAAGGGGTCTGTCACCAGATTTTAGTGGAATCATATTCATGCCCCGGCGATATTATCATCGGAGGGGATTCTCATACATGCACCTCAGGTGCGCTTGGGGCTTTTGCTACAGGAATGGGCTCGACAGATATTGCCGTTGGTTATGCGCTGGCTAAAACCTGGCTTATGGTTCCCCGGACAATCAGAGTAAACTTTAACAAAAGGATTAATAAAGGAGTATTTGCAAAAGATTTAATTATTTATTTGATTGGAAAGATTACTTCAAATGGAGCGACTTATAAAGCTCTGGAATTTGGGGGTGAAGTTGGGAACAGGCTAAGTATGAACGACAGGTTTACTATTTCAAACATGACGGTAGAAGCAGGGGCAAAAACAGGCATCTTTCCTTCTGATAACATTACGAAGGAATATCTAAGAAGCCAGGGAAGACTGGATTGTTTCAAGGAAATATCTGCAGATAAAGGAGCAAAATATGAAAAAGTTATAGATATTGACTGTTCGGTTATTGAGCCCATGGTTTGCCAGCCCCACACTGTAGACAATACCTTACCTGTAAGTAGTATGGAAAAGATTATGGTTAATCAGGTATTTATAGGAACCTGTACTAACGGCCGGTTCAGCGATTTGAAGATTGCTGCTGACATACTTAAGAGTAGAAAAGTAGCCAGCGGGGTTAGGCTTATTGTAGTTCCGGCTTCAAAAGATATATACCTTAAGACTTTAAAAGAAGGAGTTTTAGAAACATTGATAAGCAGCGGCGCAGTAGTGCAATCTCCAGGCTGTGGCCCATGTGTGGGCGTGCATCAGGGGATACTTGGTGATGGAGAGGTATGCCTTTCAACTCAAAACAGGAATTTTAAAGGGAGGATGGGAAATCCCAACTCTTTTATTTATCTTTCTTCTCCTGCCACCGCAGCATGGAGTGCAGTTAAGGGCTATATTGCCGATCCAAGGGAGGTTTTAGGGTAATGTTTAAAAATAAGAAAGACCAAAAAATTATAATTGGAAGCAGTTTTAAATTTGGTGATGATATTTCTACGGACCTGATCGCTCCTGGAAGGTTATTCCACCTCAGGTCCAATTTACCCGAACTGGCAAAACATGTCCTGGAAGACGCGGATCCAGGGTTTGCAAAGAAAGTAAAACCAGGAGATTTTGTTGTTGGCGGCAGTAATTTTGGGCTTGGCTCCAGCAGAGAACATGCGCCACTGGTTATGAAAATTGCTGGTGTGGGGGCAGTCCTGGCTAAATCTTTTGCCCGTATATTCTTTAGAAACAGCATTAACGTGGGGCTGCCTGCCTTAATCTGTGATACTGATAAAATTGATAGCGGAGATATACTGGAGATAGATTTAAAAAAAGGGATAATTAATAATAAAACTAAAAATTTAAAATTAAAATTTAATCCTTTACCGGAAGTAATGGTAAAAATTTTAAATGATGGTGGACTGGCCAGCCATATCGCCAGGAATAAGGAGTTCAATCTATGAAACATCATGTAATAACTTTAATACCAGGAGATGGTATAGGTCCCGAAATAACCGAGGCTACAGTTAAAGTGGTTGAGGCAACGGGGGTGAATATTGAGTGGGATACGGTAAATGCAGGGACTCAAGTTTACCGGAAAGAAGGTACAGTTCTACCGGATAGGGTTATTAAATCACTTAAGAAAAATAAGGTGGGAATAAAAGGCCCCATTACCACCCCGGTAGGAACCGGATTTAGAAGTGTAAATGTGGCTATGAGAAAGTTATTAGGTCTGTATGCGTGTGTCAGGCCCTGTAAGAGTTACCAGGGAGTCAAAAGCAGATACAGCAATATTGATCTGGTGATAATCAGAGAGAATACTGAAGACCTGTATGCAGGGATAGAGTTTAAAAAAGGGGAAATGGAAACAGAAGAACTTATTAATTTCATAAAGGAAAAAAAAGACACCCGGATCAGGAGTGATAGTGGAATAAGTATCAAGCCGATTTCTGTAACAGGCTCGGAAAATATAATCAGATTTGCATTTGAATATGCCCGGAAAAATAACAGAAAGAAAGTTACCGCTGTGCATAAGGCAAATATAATGAAATACTCTGATGGGCTGTTTCTGGAAGTATTTAAAAAAGTTGCGTCAAAATATGATGATATAGAATCAGAAGATAGAATTATAGATAATATGTGTATGCAACTGGTGCAGAAACCGGAACTTTATGATGTTCTGGTTTTGCCAAATTTATATGGAGATATAGTTTCTGATCTTGCTGCCGGCCTGGTGGGGGGACTGGGTGTAGCCCCCGGAGGGAACATTGGAAAGGATATTGCATTATTTGAATCCACTCACGGCAGCGCTCCGAAATATAAAGGTCAGAATAAAGTAAATCCAACTGCAATGATGCTATCTGCAGTGTTAATGTTGAGGCATATAGAAGAGAAAAATTATGCTGACCTGTTGGAATCCGCCATTGCGGAAAACATCAGAGAGGGAAAATATGTAACTTATGATTTAAAACCCCACAGAGATGATCCTACAGCTGTTGGCACAAGCGAGTTTGCGGATGCGGTTGTAAAGAAAATCAAAAAAGCCGGAAGTTAAAAGTTGATTTAGTTTTTATTTACCTGAATATAAGACTTTTAAATATAAGCTAACAGGTTTATTTTTAATAATAAACTGCTATGCATCTGCATTTCAGATTATATATTTACATTATCATATTATATCCGAAAATAAATATATCCGAAAATAAATTTTATTATATATGTATTAAATAAATATATAATATATCGGTTATGTTTACTTTGGTATATAATAATTCTAAATGTAAATATCGGCCGGGCAGAAATATAAATTTTTAAGATATTGCTTTAAATTAAAATGGATCAAAAGGACAGTATTGATTTAAAAATTCTAAAAGCTATTTTTGGGATAGCAAGATCTATTGGGTCTGAACTGGAATTGGAAAAAGTTTGCGATTTAATTGTAGAAAAGGTTTTTAAGGTTATCAATTGTAATGGGTGCGCCATAATTCTGGTAGATGAAAAGGGGGTCAAGCTGCAGAGCGAGATTGGATTTGGCAAAAGCATTAGAGAGGTGGAGTTTAGAAAAGAAATGCCCCTCGTAAAATATATATTGTCCACAAAAAATAAGCTTTTTATTGGAGATATTGAAAGTTCATATTTTAAATACAGCGTTCCCAGGGGAGAAAAGACAGTTTCTATGATATGCATACCTATCATAGTAAAAGAGGAAGTAAAGGGGATTATTTATATTGATTCAAAAAAGACAAATGCCTTTTCCAGCAGGCATGAGTATTTTTTAAATATACTAGCTCATGAAATCTCAATTGCTATAGAGAGAGCATTAAATTATAAACAGATAAAAGAATTGAGTGTAATAGATGAATTAACTGGTGTATTCAACAGGAGAAAATTCGATATAGATTTAAGGGATGCACTTAATGAAGCCATAAGATATATAAAGAGCCTGTCACTTCTTATGATAGATATTGATCATTTTAAAAGATACAATGATCTCCACGGGCATCAAATGGGAGATATTGTTTTAAAGAAAATTGGGAGAGTTTTTATCGAAAATAAAAGATTGACTGATAGAATTTACCGTTATGGAGGAGAAGAATTTTCTATAATTTGCAGTGAGACCAATAAA
The DNA here is from genome assembly GCA_030611285.1 of bacterium. Taxonomy (GTDB): domain Bacteria; phylum Actinomycetota; class Humimicrobiia; order Humimicrobiales; family Humimicrobiaceae; genus Hydromicrobium. The sequence goes on from JAUWQC010000031.1 coordinate 6,720, forward strand.
GAAAATGCCAGAATTTTTGCTGAAAGATTGCGCCAGTTTGTAAACCAGGAAAAATTTAAAGGGGAGGATAAAATAAAATCCGGAGGTAATCTTACCATAAGTATAGGAGTTTCCAACTTTCCTTTTGATGTGACAAAGACTGATCATCTTATAAAATATGCCGATGACGCCTTATATAAAGCAAAAGCTAAAGGTAGAAACATGGTAGTTGTATAATTTTTTAAAAATATGCAAATTAAATTAATTTTTACCCAGAAACCCCCAATAAAAAGCTGGCAGTGGTATAAGTTGGAGAATCCTCAGTATTGATGCGAGGGGAGTTGTCAAAATTTGACAAATATTCTATTTGCGTTTATAGTTAGATTAATCTAACATTTTTAGATGAAATAAAAAGTGGGAACAATATGAAAAAATTAACCCAGAGCCTGGAGGATTACCTTGAGGCAATACATGTAATCAGCCTTACAAGTAAGGTAATAAGGGTAAAAGAAATTGCAAAATTTTTAAATGTAAAAACGCCATCAGTAGTGGATGCAATTGGAAGACTAACACAAAGAGGACTTGTAATTCATGAAAAATATGGATATCTGGAATTGACAGATAAAGGGAGTAAGCTGGCAAGAGAAGTGTATGATAAACATAAAAATCTATATAAATTTTTTAATGGTATTCTTGGTGTAAGTGATAGTGTTTCAAAAAAAGATGCCTGCAATATTGAACATTATATAAGCAAGGAAGCAATGGACAGGATGATAAAATTTACTAAGTTTGTAGATACCTGTCCTGAAGGATATCCAGAGTGGTTGAAGCACTTTAATTATTATGCCAAATATGGCAGGCATCCTGCTGGTTTTTCTAGGAAAGGATTTCAAAATAAGGAATCTTAGATTTCCTCTATACATTTTCTCTCTATTAAAAATTTTCCTTGACAAATATATATAAACCTATTAAAGTTAGACAAGACTAATATTTATTAATAAGGCTAGTTAAAATGAGAAAATGGGGTTTTAGACATAGAGGTGGAGATGCCAGGAAAACACCACCAATAAATAATAGGATTATGACTATGACTGATGCTGTCCAGGGAAGAAAGTATAGAATAATAAAAATTGATAGCGGATATAGACTTAATTCCCGTCTTTGCGCGATGGGATTTATTCCTGGTGAATTTTTTTATGTCTCTGGTGCTTCCAGAGGTGGACCATTATGTATAGTGGTCAAGGGTACGAAATTTGCAATTGGAAGAGGAATGGCTGAAAAAATTCTAATCAGTGAGATAAAAGAATGATAAAAGAAATAACCATTGCCCTATCCGGAAATCCCAATTCTGGTAAAACAACTATCTTCAATAATCTGACCGGTTTGAGGCAGCATGTAGGGAATTATCCCGGAGTTACTGTCGAAAAAAAGACAGGGGAGACTAAGTATAAAGGATATAAGGTAAATGTTGTAGATCTGCCTGGTACTTACAGCTTGACTGCATACTCTTTGGAAGAAATTGTAGCCAGGAATTTTATTGTCAATGAGAAACCGGATGTAGTTGTTGATATCGTCGATTCCTCCAATCTGGAACGTAATCTATATCTTGCAGTTCAGCTTATGGAACTTAATACACCCCTGATTTTAGCATTTAACATGGCTGATATAGTCAAAAAGAGCGGCAATAAAATAGATATCAGTCTTCTTTCTGAACTTTTTGGTATACCTATTGTAGAGACAGTAGGTTCCAGGGGACTGGGTAGCAATGAACTGCTGGAAGCAGTAATCAAGGTAGTAAGTAGCAGGAAAGAAAAGAAAGTAGAAGTAAAATATGGTGAAGAAGTAGAAAATGAGATCGTTAAGATCATATCAGTTTTAAAAGAGGAAAAAATTCCCACCTTTGAGTTTGATGTCAGATGGATTGCAGTAAAGCTTCTGGAGCAGGATAGAGATATAATAGACACTTTAAAAAAGACTTCAGGTCCAAAGTACTCAAAAGTTGAAGAGGTGACTGCGCGTGCAATAGGCCATATAACCAGTATATTAAGAGATACCCCTGAGATAATAATAGCGGACGGGAGATATGGATTTATCAATGGTGCACTACGAGAGGCATATGAAGAAGTTGACCAAGTAAAAGTAGATATAAGTGAAAGAATTGACAGAGTGCTTACCAACAGGATACTGGGAATACCAATATTTGCTCTTATAATCTGGCTTATGTTTCAATTTGTATTCACACTTGGGAAATACCCCATGGGCTGGATCGAGTTAGGTTTTGGGAAATTAAGTGTTCTTATTACTGAGATTGTGCCGCAGGGACTCATAAGCTCACTTCTGGTTGATGGGGTGATAGGTGGAGTGGGGGAGTAATAATATTTACTCCCAATATAATACTGCTGTTTTTTGCAATAGCTCTTCTTGAAGACTCAGGGTAGATGTCAAGAGCAGCATTTGTTATGGACAGGATAATGCATAAGATCGGACTCCATGGAAAGTCC
>JAUWQC010000276.1 GCA_030611285.1 bacterium
ACTTCCTTCAGATTCCACCTCGCGATGGACACCCTTTGTCTTGAGCTAATGGTTGGCACTATCAACCCCCATATCGGACTTTCACCGACAAGTAATCACACCCATGCTGGGCGCACATAAAACTCCCCGCAGCAGAGCTACGGGGAATTGAACCCTAAGAGATTAAAAATATTTTAAGTTATTTCTTGCCTTAAATTCTGTTCAATAATACTTTCAAGAAATTTTTCTTAAAGAATTTTCTATGATATCCAAACCCGATCGAAGCTGTTCCTCACTTATAACCAAAGGAACCAGGAGCCGAACAACATTACCATAAAGTCCCGCAGAAAGTAAAATTAGACCTTGTTTGTAAGCTTCTTGTATTAAAGCATTTGTTTCGTCTTTAGCAGGTACTTTAGTTTTTCGGTTTTTTACTAACTCAAATGCTACCATTGCACCTCTCCCCCTTACATTTCCTATTAATGGATATTTACTTTTCATTTTTTCTAATCGCTTACAGATAATTTCACCAATTTGATTTGCCTTATAACTAAAATTATCCCTCTTCATAATTTCAATTACTTTCAAACCAGCTGTGCACGCTAATGGATTACCGGAAAATGTACCTCCTATACCACCTTCATGAGCAGATTGCATTATTTCTTTCCTTCCTGTAACTGCACTTAATGGGATTCCGGCGGCTAACGATTTTGCCATGGTAATTATATCCGGAATTACTGACCAATATTCACAAGCAAACATTTTACCAGTGCGACAGAAACCTGTTTGTATTTCATCGGCAATCAGTAAAATATTATATCTATCACATATGTTTTTGATCTTTGTAATAAATTCATTTGGAGGAATAATGAAACCGCTTTCACCTTGAATAGGTTCTAAAATTATTGCGGCAACATTTTCGGGGTCTACCACGCTTATGAAAATTTCTTCTAATCTTTCAGCACATCTCAAATTACATGTTTCTCTTTCTAATCCATAACTACACCTATAACAGTTGGCATAAGGTATTTTGTGTATTCCTGGTGCAAAAGGGCCAAAACCAAAGCTATAAGGTTTAACTTTACTGGTAAGGGACATGGTAAGTAAAGTGCGCCCATGAAACGCACCTTCAAAACATATAATATCTGTTTTTCTAGTATATTTACGGGCAATTTTAATTGCATTCTCTACGGCTTCAGCACCACTATTTACGAATAGTGTTTTTTTTGGAAAATCACCCGGGCACATTTCAGATAATTCTTTTGCTAGTTTAATATAAGATTCGTATAAAACCACATTTATACTTGAATGAAAAAATTTACTTGCTTGTTTTTTTACTACTTTAACGACTTCTGGGTGCGAATATCCGATATTAAGGACTGAAATGCCTGCGGCAAAATCTAAAAGTATATTCCCATCAATATCTTCTATAACTGCTCCTTCCCCTCTTTTAATAAAAGTAGGAATGGTATAAAAAACACCGGAAGGAATGTATTGATCTCTCATCTCTAATAGTTTTTTAGCTTTTGGACCAGGAATTTCTGTTCTTATTTTCGGTTCCTTTATATTTTTTAAATTATTCAAAATTATTCTC
>JAUWQC010000223.1 GCA_030611285.1 bacterium
CTTCTAAAAACCAAGGAAGATAAATATAAATTTGTTAAAAACAAAAAACATCATTATATGGTTATTTCCCAAAAAGCCAAAAATATTTTTAACAGGTTATGTATATGGTGCGTTGCAGATAATTTTATAGCAAATTATAACTTTTTGGTTATAATTATGTTGTAGGGGCACAATGAATTGTGCCCTCACTATATTATTAACTAATTTCTCCTGTGGGCACGATGCATCGTGCCCCTACATTACCATTTTGTTTACTTTTTGGGTTACAATCATTATATTTAAAAGAGATATTTTCTTCAATTATCGAATATATATTTATAATATAACATATACAAAAAGGCAGCTCAAATTATTAAGCAATGCGATAATAAAAAAGGTAGAAAAAAATCTTATAAACAATTATAATAAATTGTAGGTGGATCAATGAGAAAAATATTTTCTATTTTATTTACCTTGCTTTTATTAATCCTTTTTTTAAGCAGAAATATTAACCTTTTTGCAGAAGAACTTACAGAAATTAATTATAGCGAAGAGATCAGAAAACCTGTAGTAAGTGGAACATTTTATCCTGGCTCAGTAGAAGAATTAAAAGAAAAGATCGATAACCTATTAAATAAGGTAGAAAAAGAAGAATTAAAAGGGGAATTAATCGGTTTAATTGTCCCTCATGCCGCCTATGATTATTCAGGGGAGATAGCTGCTTATGCCTATAAACAATTAGAAGGAAAATATTTCGATACTGTAATTCTAATTGGGGAAAGTCACTATCATCGATTTCCCGGTGCCTCTATCGGAAATTACCAGTCTTACCAGACTCCTCTTGGAGAAGTAAAAGTTGATAATGACCTGGCTACAAATATAATTAAATTCGAAGATGCAATTAATTTTTACCCGGAGGTACATCAAGGAGAACACTCATTAGAGGTTCAATTGCCTTTTCTTCAAACTCTCTTAAAAGATTTTAAAATAGTCCCTATAATTTTTGGGGAAAGATCTTCAAAATTATCTTCCCAGATAGTACAGGCGATTATGCAAGAATTAAAAGGGAGAGAAGAAAAAATCTTATTTATTGCCAGTACCGATCTTTCTCATTTCTATCCTTACCAGACTGCCATACAATTAGATAACTTAACTATAAAAGCCATTGAAAAATTAGATAGTGATTCTTTTTACCAGGGATTATCCTATGGTAATTATTATCTCTGTGGAGGAGCAGCAGTAGGTACTTTACTAAAAATTGCTGAAAATTTACAGGCCGATAAAGTTAAATTATTAAAATATGCTAACTCAGGTGATATTACCGGAGATAAAAGTCGGGTAGTTGGTTATGCTGCTTTGGCCCTATATAAAACTAATCCACAGTTTAATAACTTAAAAGAAGCATACTATTACTTAGAATTAGGAGATTCCGAGGTACAGTGCCTCCTATGTCCTCGAGAATGTATATTAGCAGAAGAAGAAAGAGGAGTTTGTGGTGTTCGTCAAAATATTAAAGGAAAATTATATACCTTAGTTTACGGCCGACCAGTAGCAGTCCATATTGACCCTATTGAAAAGAAACCAATCTCGCATATGCTGCCAGGAAGTAAATCTTTCTCTATCGCTACTGCCGGTTGTAATTTAGGATGTCGGTTTTGCCAGAACTGGCAGATTTCTCAAGTCTTACCTGAAGATATAAGAAGCTATGATTTACCACCAGAAAAAGTGGTACAATTAGCTTTGGAAAATAATTGCCAATCAATTGCTTATACTTACAGTGAACCCACTATCTTTTACGAATATATGATAGAAACAGCTAAGTTAGCACATCAAAAAGGTCTAAAAAATATATATGTCACTTCAGGGTATATTAATCCCGAGCCTTTAAGAGAATTGTGTAAATACATAGATGCAGCCAATCTGGATATTAAAGGTTTTACTGAAGATCATTATCGCAAATATTGTCTGGGTAAATTGCAGCCGGTACTGGAATCAGCCAAGATTATGAAAGAAGAAGGTGTATGGATTGAACTAACCAATTTGATTCTTCCCACCATAAATGACGATATGGAAATAATCAGAGAGATGTGTGAGTGGATTATAAAAAATTTAGGACCAGATGTACCTTTATATTTTTCCAGATTTTTCCCTGCTTATAAAATGACTCATCTTCCCCCTACTCCAGTAGAAACTCTGGAAAAAGCAAGAGAAATTGCTCAAGAGGTGGGATTACATTATGTCTATAT
>JAUWQC010000234.1 GCA_030611285.1 bacterium
AGATTTCCTGGCTTGGCTGCCTTTAAGCAAACATCATGAATTATAAGCGCTTTTTCTGCCAGCTCTTTTTGTCTATCATGAATGGGGGCTATATAAATTTCCCTTGATAAATCAGAAGCATAAAAATTATATTGTGCACCAAAATCTAACAGAACCTGATTCCCTTTTTCTAATTTGCGGTCACAAGGCCATGGATTACTCATATCGGATCTATCTGGTCCTGAACTCACAGCTACATAACTACCGCCATCTAAATCAGATCCTTCATCTAAAAAAGTTCGACCCATGATTCTTCTTATATCTCTTTCGGTCATCCCCTCTTTTATGACTTCTGTTAGTTTAGTAAAACCTTTATCGCTTATTTGGCAGGCTTTTCTCATAAATTCAATTTCTCTTGTAGATTTAATACGTCTCAGTCTCCACATTAAGGCTCCACAACTTTTGAACTTACAATTTGGGAGAGAAGCTTTAATATCTTCAAAAACATCGTGATTCATTCCCAATTTCTGAGAATCACCTAATTCCATTCCGATAGTAGCATTAAGTAATTTTCTCTCCTCAAATACTCTTTTTACCAGTTCTGGTGCGTCTATGGCTTCTGTTTTTCCACTTCCCCAGCGGCGAACTGAAGGAAACCAGGATTCTTTTTCAGCTGCAGGTCCTTCTAACCCAGGTACTACTAAACAAGGTGCCCCACCTCTGGGCAATACAGCTATAATAGCTCTGAAATCATCATCCCATAATTGGGTTCGATAACCGGTCATATAAAATAAATTACTAGGTTTAGATAAGATTAAAACATCTATTCCATCTTTTTCCATCTCTACTTGACATTTTTCCCATCTACTTTTCATTTCCTCTTCTTCAAACAAATAAAACTTTATCATGATAAATTTCCTTTATAAATATATTTTTTATTGATACCATATATTAGCTTAATATTAAACACGTTTATATTTAACTAATGGATACACAGCACTTTATACTGCTTCCTTAATATGAAAGATATGCCTTTCAGAAAAGTTTAAAACCTCCACATTGGAAAAATTTTATCTGTATAATTATTTGATTTTCCATTTTTTTCACGCTCTTTTTTAGAATCCTTATAATAAGGTTAACTCCAATACCCTTACAGATATGGTACCCATTCAAACTTACCAATGAGGTTGAACCACAACAGAAATAGATACTTAGTTATTGTGGGATATCTGTCTTTATTTATCCTTATTTATCCTTATTTAAAATAGCATCCCCCAGATGGAGCCTAAGTGCAGTTTCTCCTATCCTGGTACCTAATGTTTTTACTACTTCTATTCCGCATTCGTCAGCCAAGATAGGGGGATCTACAGAAGTCTGATCTGCCACTGCAGTTCCTGCTGTGTACCCTCTAGGACTTTCAATATATGCATTTTTAAGTGCATAACTTCCTACAGAAACAAATCCATCCAATAAAAACCAATTAATTATGCTGGCAGCTGCATGTTCCTGCCCGCCATTCCTATGATACCCTGTTGTAACAGCTCCTGCGGCTGTTTTAGTCCAATCAGGAATCTGATCAGGATATTTCTCAAACCAGTCCTTTTTGTTGAGGCTCCTGCAACGTTCAAAAAAAGCTCTCAATTGAGCATTAACACTATAGAAATATACCGGGGAACCAATAATCACTCCATCAGGAACCGGATTGATTAAATATTTTATACATTCATACCAGTCATCTTTTAATATACAACCTGCTCTTTTTAAACATGCTCCACAATCAATACATCCCCTTATCTTTTTACCCTTAAAGGAGACTATCTCTGTTATAACTTCTGCATCACTTTTTTCTTTTAGAACAGCATCTTTAGCTGCCTCTAAAGCAATCTCTACGAGCTTATACGTACTTCTTTTTTTAGGGCTGCTGCTTATGCCGACTAATCTTATTTTCATCTTTATTATTTTCCTCCTTTTATGAAAGTCAAATGCAAATTTCGTTTTTATGGAGTCACATTAACTTTCCACCTATATTTTCAATATCTTTTGATTCAAGATAATATTTTCATATATTTTTTCTTTTTGGTACAGCAGAAAAATATAATATTTTCGGCAGTACCAAAAAGAGTCTTTATAAACTATTAGTA
>JAUWQC010000024.1 GCA_030611285.1 bacterium
CACTAAGACTATGAGTCAACATTAGTAAAATCGCAAATAGACTGCAAAATCTTAATTCTTTTGAATATGTAACCTTGATTAATTACGAATAAATAGTAAAATACTATTATATCTCAAAATTAAAAACCAACATCATAAAAAGAAACAAACCAACTATTCCCATGGTATAGAAAAGATATAAATATATATTATGTGAATACCTTGTAGTGACCAAACCTACCCCTCCTGCCTCATAAAAGGTAAAAGCATGGCCCACACCATATCCAAATAAAGGCTTTGCCCAGATCAGCTTCCATAAGGCCTTCCATTCTGCAAAACGATCCAAGACAGACAACTGAGCCTCAAGATTAGAAAATGATAAGAGGCGAATCTTAACCCACTGAAATAAATAAACCATAATCTCTCTTCTTAAAAAGAATCCTCCTCCTATAACAATAATCGTAACTATAAACACAGAAGAGATAATTTTAGTTATCTTAGCTCGAAAAGACTTAAACTTAAAAAGTAAAATTAAGAAAGAGACAGCAAAACCTATCCAGATACTCCGAGTAAAACTTAAAACTAAAAAAACCAAGAAAAAAAGAGTGAGGAAAGCAAAAAATAATTTCTCTTTTTGTTTCTTACTATAAATATATAAACACATTGCCAGAATAGAGCAAGGGTGTCCAAAAAACTCTGCATAGAAGCTACTTCTCAAAATTTGGAAGTTGTTTAAAGCAATTGCCTGAGGAAGGTAGTGATAATAGTAAATTAATTGCTGAAGACCTTTGATAACGCCTATACACAAAAAAAAACCAACTAATATTTTTATCCATTTTTCATTTTTTTTACCAATAGACCATACCAACCAAAAAATTAAGAAGTAACCCATAAAATCTACATATTCTCTTAGCCACCAGATAACAGATTCTCCTCCCCTAAGACTTGTTAACAAAGATACTGCTCCCCAAAAAAGAAAAAATAAGGCCAGCCAAAGTATAGTCTCTTTTTTGAAAGATAAAAATAGCTTTTTATTCTCCAAAAAAGCTCTCAACAGGGCTCCAATAAAACCAATAATAAAGAGCACACCCCAAAAAATCTCTAAAGAAGTTATTTCTTCGGTACGAAATAAGGCAGGGGAAAGGAAAAAACCTACCAAAATTAAAACTCCCCATAAAGGTTTGTAAAAAGAGACTAATAAGAAAAACAAACCAAAGAAAAGAAATAAAAATTTTACACTGCCTGAGTTAACAGAAAACCATCCTGCTGCACTTCCTAACAAAAGACCTATAAATATAGAAATTATAGCAATAAATGTTTCATTTTTTCTTGTTATAACTTTATCTGGCATCTCTTCAACTAATTCTTCTGACATTCTCCAATCTTACCTCCTTTCCCCTTTGCGAACTACCAACCCCGAACTATAATATCTTTATATAAACAGGCCTTACGCCTTTTGTTTTTTTCTTCTTAAGCATTCCCCGTCCGTTTAATCTAAAACTCTTGAAATCCTGTTTTTCTAAATCCGCATATACTCTTTTACTTATAAGAAAACCCTCATTATTTGGCTCAATAATTATAACTTCTTTCCTCACCCATTCTTCCACTTTTTTTAAAAAAAGCAAATTATCTCTTAAATTGTCCAGTACTTCCAAAGTTAGAATTAAGGCATCAAAAGATTTTTCTCTAAATTCAATTTTTTTTGTCTCCTCTTTTGATAAATAGTAATGGACAATCTCTTTTTCTCCCCCCGTACTCTCCGGAGAAAAAGATTCACTTTTTATTAAATGGGGTAATAATCGTGATTGATTAAAAAAATCTTTCCCCCAGTGCAAAAATAGAATTTTTTTATAACTGCCTAACTCTTTTTCAAAAAATGTATTATACCTGGGTTCCATAGGAAATATCTTTTTATAAAAGGGCCTTAAAATATCTTTCATAAAAGAGGGGATTGTCAATCTTGCCCAATGGAGCCTGCCGCAGGTAGTAAATATACAAGGAAAATTTTCTCGATGTTTAACCCATACCCTTTTATGCGCCTCTAAAAGCCCACTATAATTCAGACCAGGAGAATAATGATGAATAAACGCTGGAATAGCGTACGCTTTTAGTCCCCTTTCCTTAACCATCAAACAATAATCTACACCATAAGCATGCCATCCCTCTAATTCCTCATCAAATTTTAACCTATCAAAAACTACTTTTGGAATTATTAACACAGCCTCATCTAAAGTTTGCACTTCTTCCGGTTCAGAAAAAGGCTCGCTCCAAAGCTGGCTCCTATCCTTTATAAATCCCCGTCTTTCTCCATTATCCATTTTTCCACTACAACCGACAATTCCTAAAGAGGGGATATTCCCCAACATTTTCTCTACATCTTCCAACCAGAATTTACTATAAAATACTACGTCTTGATGAACAAATAATATATATCTCCCTTTTGCTTTTTCTCCTCCATAATTCAGTCCCCTGGAAGCTGAGCTAAATGTTCCTCGTCTGTTATCTATCTTAATCAATTCGAATTTAGCAGTCTGCTCCCTGAGGCTTTTTAGCAGGCAATTATTAAAACTTTCCTCATCGTTATATACGCATACCACAGAAAACATTTTTTTCTCTTACCTTTAACTCATCTTTAAATAAACTTGTATCTTTATTTTAGAATATAGCATAAATAGAGGATAAAGACAATAATTTCATTAATGGTTATTTCTTTAAAATTTCCTTTCTAAATTGAGTTATCTCTTTAAATGTTATTCCTTTTAAGAGCAAAATAAAAATTGAATAAATAACTATCCCTATTGATATTGATAAAAAAAGGTTGTCTCTTCTAAAATAGTATATAAACCCACCCATCAAGACCGCGGCAATGAAAGGTTTTAGGAAAAGTTTTACTATTTCCATTCTATTAACTATTCGTAAATAATAAAATAGATATCCCGATAATACAAGGTTACCAATAACTGTAGCTACGGCCGCTCCCTTTAAACCAAAGCGAGGAATTAAAATCAAGTTCAAAATAATATTGGTAAGAGCTCCCCATATTACACCAAATAGATATCTTTTCTCTTTATTACAGGCAAGAAAGGAGTGTTCATAGATGCATCTTATACAAATTATTACCACGCTCCAGATTAATATTTGAAAAGCGACTACACCACCACTGAATTCTTCTCCGTAAAGAAGACCCATAATGGGCCTGGCAAGTATCGTCCCCCCCACCCCTAAGGGAAAAGCCACCACACTAAGAAGTCTTGTTGAGGAAATTATTAAAGTTTGTAATTTTTTCTCTGACTCTTTATAATATCTTGACATAGAGGGAAATATCACATTTACAAAGATGGGAATAAATGTCCAGATAAATAATATTATCCTATAGGCTGCACTGTACCATCCGACAATTTTGTCTCCTTTAATAAATCCAAGCATCACTATATCAAAATTATAATAAATCGGAATCATCATTGAGGCAGCTCCCATAGGTAAGGCCCTCTTTAATAAATTCTTCCAAAAAGAAAAATTAAATTTTAAACTTATTTTTCCAAATTTTTTAGCAAAAACATAAATAAGAAATATGACGGGAATGAAATTTCCTAAAACCCAGAGACAGGGAATCCAAAGTAGTTGTTCTGGATTTTTTACCAAAATAAATATAGAGGCAGCGTAAAAAAGCATCATCAATATTCTCGATATCCCCATAAATTCCATTCTCTCTATACCCTGAAAAAGCCATTCTATCGACAGAGCAGAAGAAAATAGGGTAAAACCATAAAAAATAATTAAATATTTTATCTGGATAGGTTTATGGATTAAACTTACAAAAATAAATAATAATCCAAAAGAGAGAAAAGCTAAAACCAATCTTAAAGTAATTATATTACCTGCATAGATATTTATATCGTCCTTATTCCTTGCCACTTCTCGTATCCCTAGTGTTATTAAACCCAGATTAGGAATCAATATAAAAAAAGTAAGTATTCCCCGAGCCCAACCAATCTTGCCAAAATTTTCAGGACCTAAAATTCTGGCCAAATATACTACAACTAAAAACGAAACAAAGCGTAATATAAATTCAGCCGCGGAAAGCGAAAGAAAATTCTTAACAACTCTTCTTATAGTACCCATCTCCAATCCTCTTTTGATTATTTTCCTGATTATGCTTTACAATTTATATATATTTAGAAAATCTTGATAAAAAAAGCCATCATTCCTCCAGGATAAGGAAAATTAAAAACAATAACCCTTATCAAAAAGGGGGAGCTGATGGCTAAGAAAAACAGCATATTATTTTTTGAATATTATCCTCAGAAGAAAAAATAAAAGCAAGGCATATATAAGAAAATAAAAAATAAAAAAGGGTTTATCCTCTGCAATTCCTCTTAAAAACTTTATTCTCATGTATAAAGGAAATTCTTCCAATCTAACTTCATCGAACCAGACACTTCCCTCCCCCAGTCTTTTAGCAAGACCCACTCTAATCATCTTTGTATCTTTTGGTGTAAAAATTGAATTTTCCTTAAGGTCCCATGAAGAGCTAGCAGTTCTAACTCCATATTCTTTCTCAATCTCTTTACCATCCTTATCTAGACACTCAAGAGTAAGAAGTACATTTTCTCTATCCTTTATGTCTGATTTCAGGCGGGCTTTTAATTTATAAAATTTTTCTGGCTCAACGGGTACTTTCTGGAAAAACCAGCTCCAGCCTTCAGTTGCCTGCATACATCTATCTCCTGTATAAGGATCTTCTTCGTCAATGGACCATCCTCCCTTTGCATCTTCTAACCAATAATCTGGTTTGTCTAATCCCCTCTCAAAACCTGGGTTAGAAAGAAGGAAGGAAGATGTCTTTTCTAATTTAACCTCATCGAACCAGACACTTCCCTCCCCTTGTCTTTTAGCAAGACCCACTCTAATCATCTTTGTATCTTTGGGAGTAAAAATTGAATTTTCCTTAAGGTGCCATGAAGAGGCAGCAGTTCTAACTCCATTTTCTCTTTTAATCACTTCACCATATTCATTTAGACACGTAAGAGTAAGAAGCGTATTTTCTCCAATCTTTATGTCTGATTTCAGGTATACTTTTAATTTATAAAATTTTTCTGGCTCAACAGGTACCTCCTGGAAAATCCAGCTCCAGGATACAGTTGCCTGCATACACTTCTTTCCTATATAAGGATCTCCTTCGTCAATGAACCATCCTCCCTCTGCATCTTCTGACCAGGAGTCTGGTTTGTCTAATCCCCTCTCAAAACCTGGGTTAGAAAGAGGGAACGAGGAAATCTTTGCCAATCTAACTTCATCAAACCAGACGCTTCCCTCCCCTTGTCTTTTAGCAAGACTTACTCTAATCATCTTTGTATCTTTGGGTGTAAAAATTGAATTTTCCTTAAGGTCCCATGAAGAGGCAACAGTTCTAATTCCATTTTCTCTTTTAATCACTTCACCATATTCATTTAGACACTCGAGAGTAAGAAGCGTATTTTCTCTATCCTTTATGTCTGATTTCAGGCGGGCTTTTAATTTATAAAATTTTTCTGGCTCGACGGGTACTTTCTGGGAAAGCCAGCTCCAGCCTTCAGTTACCTGCATACATCTATCTCCTATATAAGGATCTTCTTCGTCAATGGACCATCCTCCCTTTACATCTTCTAACCAGGAGTCTGGTTTATCTAATCCCCTCTCAAAACCTGGGTTAGAAAGAGGGAACGAGGAAATCTTTGCCAGTCTAACTTCATCGAACCAGACGCTTCCCTCACCCAGTCTTTTAGCAAGACCTACTCTAATCGTCTTTGTATCTTTGGAAGTAAAAATTGAATTTTCCTTAAGGTGCCAGGAAGAGCTAGCACTTCTCACTCCATATTCTCTTTTAATCACTTTACCATATTTATTTAGACACGTAAGAGTAAGAAGTGCATTTTCTCCAATCTTTATGTCTGATTTCAGGTATGCTTTTAATCTATAAAATTTTTCTGGCTCAACGGGTATCTTCTGGGAAAGCCAGTTCCAGCCTTCAGTTGCCTGCATACACTTCTCTCCTATATAAGGTTCTCCTTCATCAATGGACCATCCTTCCTTTGCATCTTCTACCCAGGAGTCTGGTTTCTCTAATCCCATCTCAAAACCAGAATTAAGCACCTTCGGACTGATAATCTTTTTTTCCTCTTTGAGAATGCCATATGTAAGGATTAATAATATCCCCACCCCTATGCTTATCAAAATTAAAGCTAACTTTCCTATCTTCATACTTCCCCCTTTTTTCTCAGAAAATATCCTTTAAAGACCAAATATATCATCCAAAAACAAACTCCTGAGAATATACTGCGAAAAATCCCGATAAAATTAGCCGCTGAATAATACTGGTTTATAATCTCAAACGGACTACGCAGACTCATAAAATAAGAAGGATTAAGGGGAGCAAAAAGGTAGCCCGCAAGAGCTTCTTTCCATTGAAAAGTATAAACTATCCAACACAAAATCTGGATGGCAAAAAGGCCGATGAATCTTTTGTCTTCCACTACCTGTAATGTTAAAAAAGGAATCAACCACATAAAATAATGAGGGTGGAAGAAACAAGTGGCAAAAAAGAAAAGCAGCAGGCCAAGAACACTTTTCCACAAATCAACAAAAGAATGATTAGTCTTAAAGTAGGTATATAAAAACAAAATGGTATACCCTGCAAAAAAGATAAATATTACATCATAAGCAAATCCTAGCGGAAATCGCAGACTCATCAAATAATTGGTATGGGGCAATTTTGCCAGTGACTCTACCTCACTAACTCCATAAAACAACTTAGATAAAGCTGCCATTATTCCTAAGGGCAGGAGTCCCCAAAATGCTAATTTTAAGCGTTGCCGCAATCCCTTTCCTAAAATAATCACGAAAAAAGGTAGTAAGATTAAAGGATATAGCCTGATAATAACAGCTACTCCCAGAGAAAAAAGAGCTCTTACCGATAAATTATTTTTAGCATAGTATAAACTCAATAAAATAAAAAAAATAGCCATAGGTTCATATCTAGAAAAAATGAAGGCAGCAAATATTACCACTGGATTAAGCAGCCAGAACTTAAAAGCAGTAACTCCCTTCTTTTTATCCAGAAAAATAGCCAGAAGTAAAAATGCGCAGCCTAAATCAAAAATCAGGTAAGGGAGCTTAAAAAGAAAAAGAGTTCTGAATACATTGGAATGAATAATAAATTCCTTCCATACTGACCAACTTGCCGAGCCTGTTGCCCCCGGAAGTGCACCTTCAAGATAGGGCATTAGAGGTTTAAAAATTAAAAGAAAAAAGGCATGGATGTAGTGGACAAATGTCTGTCCTATACCTACCCATAAAACTCCACCATAAGCCATCAGGGATGATCGTTGATAAACGCTCAGTAGATCAAGATGTAAGGCAATGGGCATAAAGGCAAGCCTGATTAAAAGTCCAACTAAAAGCCATTTATAGATACTTCTTTTTACAGCTGGGTCCTGGCGATACACAGAAGGAATTAACCGAGAGAATAACCC
The DNA here is from genome assembly GCA_030611285.1 of bacterium. Taxonomy (GTDB): domain Bacteria; phylum Actinomycetota; class Humimicrobiia; order Humimicrobiales; family Humimicrobiaceae; genus Hydromicrobium. Next base: position 7,491 of record JAUWQC010000024.1, read on the forward strand.
TCTCATTCCTTTACCTGAATTTTTTAGTCTATTAAACATTCTGTTACTCACAGCTCATCTTTATAAATAACTTCCCTTTTGAATAAAATCAGTCCGGATAAGATAACCTCCATACGATAAAAGGATATTCTTCATAAACAGTACGAAGATACTCTGGCATAAGCACATCGACCACTGTGGGATATTTTCGCCTATCACCGTAAATATTCCTCCATCGGCGTTGGTTAAAAACGAGATGAGTAATTCCCGCTTTCTTTAATCCTGCCAAAACTGCCTCAGTAGTCTGAACACGCCCAAGTTCAACTGATTTTACATAGGGATAATCGCAATAAAAAGTTAGTCCCTCATTTAACATCCACACTTTTGTCTCGGGAGGTGAATTCTCATTGATATACTTAAAAACAGCGTAGGTCTCCTCTGTTCCCAGGATATACCCTTCTTGAGATTTTAGACCAGCAAAAACTAACATCCGTTGGCAAGCCTTATCCAAACCCCCAGGAGCTAAATAGATTATCTGAAACAAGAATGTCAAAATAAGAACTACATAAAAACAGCGTTTGAAAAATTTATTGAAACCGGATATATGCTCTATCATATAACCAACCATTATCCCTGATAAGGGCAAAATAGGCATTATGTAACGTGGGACAGGGGCAGATACAGCCCAAAAAATAAAATATGCCGCCGAATAGAAAAACATAAACTTTATCAGTCTGCTTCTGCGAAAGCGAGGAAAAAGAAAAAGAGGCAGGAAAGCCAAAAAAACTATACCTATAATGCCATAACCATGAAATTTGCCACCATGTATACTCATGTCCCAGGAAAGAGAGATAATTCTTCGGGGAAGAGAAATATCAAAAGCAAAGGCAGGTTGAGAAATTCCCAGATTAAAGAATCCTGATGCCCATATTCCTTTGATTGCTCGCCAGAATCTGAATAAATAACCCTGCCACATATCCAGGATGGAATACACTCCAATAAAATAAGCTCTCATATACCAGAAGCTGCCTATCAGTCCTCCTAAGCCAAGAAAAATGAAGAAATCTCTGGTTACTCTCCAAAATTTCTCTTTTCTTACAAACCAACCACCCAGTAAAATACCTAAGGGTAAAATAGCCACCAATGGTGCTCCCGCATATTTAGAACCCAGAGCTAAACCACTGATTACTGCCGATATTAAAAGCCAGCCCTTTTTCCCCGAGCTAACCCAATTAACAAGAGCATAAAAGGCAAAAAAAACATAAAAAGTAAGCCCCAAATCTACATAGGCAGTGGTAGACATAAGAGCTACCATGGGTACCGTATAAAAAATGGCTGCTGAAACTAACCCTACCCGGTGAAAAAAATACCTCTTTCCTAAAGAGTACACTCCCACTGCCGTCAAAAGGCCAAAAGCAAAGTGAATGAGTTGTGCCAAAATAGCATCTTTAAGGAACATCGCCATTCCGTAAAGAATGCCCACATTAAACGGCTGAGCCCACTGAGCAAAATTAATATAAGGAATACTTGCCAGGCGATGAAGACGATTCCATTCCTTGGCTTTGGCTAGATGTTCACCTAAACTATCCGCACCGGAGGGCAGAACCGATGCTCCCGTCAGGTTAAAAAATATCTGGAGGGCTAAAATTAAAAGCAAAATTATTTCTATGGAAGGCATCTTTAAGATAGCCGAAGCTTTGAATTTGGTCTTTATCTGACCAATAATATTTCCTATCTCATCATAAGTTAGAATAAACATTCCTACAAAAAATAAGTTGATAACCCATCTATTTAATAGGCCTGCCAGACCAAACCCAATCACCGCATAAGTAATAATAGCCAGACCTATTCCCAGACCGAATAAAGAAGATTCTAAAAAAGAGCCGCCTTCAAACTTTAACCATCTAAAAATCTTCCTTCCTAAAGCAATGCTAACTAAAAGAAAAACCAAAAGAAGGAAAATCCTGAAAAGTACCTGACCTAAACTTCCCCAGAGAATACCTCCTCGGTAGAAATAAACATAGCTACTATAGATAAATATTATCCACCCAAATATTAAAAACCACATTCCCCTCTGTAGAAATTTTCTAATTATAAGCATTGCTAGATTCATCTACTTTATCGAATTTCCTGCTTAAAAATTTGCTCCTTTATGAGAATCCCCTCCCCCTTTCTATAGATAGAAAATAAAAAGAAGTTAAATATTTTGTATTATTAATATCATTTTTCATAGGTAGAGTCAACTATCTTCCGCAGAGAGTTCTGAAAAGTCCCCTTTGGCTAAATAGCTAAGGATATTACCCCAGGATAGAGCTATTTACCCGAGCATATTAACTCAGAATGTGGAAGTAAAATTACCCTAATATCATTACAAGGAATACGCAGCGGTGTGATTTATCGCACATCAATTCTACATTTAACGCACACCCCTGTTAGCTAAAACTTAATAGTCCACTTTTAAATTTTAGCTAACAGCATAACTCCCTCATCTTGATCCCGTCCCTAACTTCTTTTCTCAGTACTATCTGCATACTCATAAAAAGAATCTTCAAATCCAGTCCCCATTTGTCATTGCGAGCCTATCGAAGACAGGCATGGCAATCTCCCCTCCATTTGACTTTTTATAAAAGTAATG
>JAUWQC010000067.1 GCA_030611285.1 bacterium
ATTTCATCTATAAATAATATGGTTTTTATATTATGTTCTCTCTTATTATATCTGGCTACTTCCATAATTTCTTTTATCTGTTTTATTCCCGAAGTTACTGCTGAAAAGGACATAAACCTGCTTTTGGTTTTCTCGGCAATAATTTTAGCCAGAGTGGTTTTTCCAGAACCGGGAGGACCCCAGAATATTATCGAATAAGGCCTGTCGTTTTTAATAATTTCTCTTAATATTTTACCTTTTCCAACCAGATGCTTCTGGCCTACAAATTCATCCAGAGTTCTGGGTCTCATTCTGTCAGCAAGTGGCGCACTGGAAATATCACCGGTATGGTTGGTTTTAAACTGTTCAAATAAAGTCATAATATATTTTTATCTATAGAATCTATCTATTTATTTATAATCCTGTTCGCTTATTTATTATTATTTATGTTCTAACCTTTAATTAGTTTAATGTAAAGATTCCTGTTTCTGGGGCCATCAAATTCACAAAAATATATGCCCTGCCAGGTCCCGAGTACAGGTCTGTTCTTGTCAATTATTATATTTAAAGATGATCCTACTACTGTGGATTTTATATGAGAATCGGAATTTCCTTCAAGGTGGGAATAATGGTTGCCATTGGGTATTAATTTACTTAATTTGGAATTAATGTCTAATTGGACTGCAAAATCAGCATTTTCATTTATGGTAATTCCGGCTGTAGTATGGGGAACAAATAAACAACATATGCCGCTGCTGATATTTTGTTTGGAGATGAGACTTGCGATCTTGTCTGTAATATCAACCATTTCTATTCTGCTTGAAGTTTTAATATTAAGAGTTTCAAACATGCTTATCCTTTCTCTTATTTTAATCGGTTTTATGTTAAATGAATTATAATTATGCAATTAAAAAGATTATAGTTAAAAAAGAAATTTTTATAAAGTTATGATTGTTTTTCAGATCAATAATAATTGACATATAATTAATAATTCTATTAAATGATATTGGAGCGGCAGAAGGCTGATGTCACGTAATTTATTTGTCACTATAATATATAGAAATATAGAAGGAAATAATGCCGGTAAAGAAATATAACGCTGTAGGTATTGGTAACGCTATTGTTGATGTTCTGGCTAACGTAGAAGATGATTTTCTCAAGGAGCATAATCTCAGGAAAGGGATAATGAGACTTGTTGATGAACTTGAGGTTAAAAGGCTTCATACATGTATTAATGCAGTGAAGGAAGTTTCGGGAGGTTCAGCTGCAAATACAATTGCCGGCCTGGCATCTCTGGGTAATTCGGTAGCTTTTATGGGTAAAGTTAGAGATGATCCTCTGGGAGGGACCTTTGAGAAAGGGCTCAAGGAGCTTGGAGTGAATTACTGCACCAAAAAAGTCAGCAGCGGGCAGCCAACAGCATGTTGTGTGGTGATGACTACGCCGGATGCGCAAAGAACCATGAGTACCTGCCTGGGTATTTCAGGATCTATGGGCCCTGAAGATATTGACGAAACTATTATTTCGCAGTCAGAGGTTATCTATCTGGAGGGTTATCTCTGGGATAGAGATGAAGCTAAAAAAGCATTTAAAAAGGCAGTAAGAATTGCCCGGGGAACAGACGGAAGAGTTGCTCTGAGCCTATCAGATTCTTTTTGTGTCAAGCGTCACCGGGTTGAGTTTTTAGATTTAGTTAAAAATCATATAGATATTCTTTTTGCCAATGAGGAAGAAATTAAATCATTGTTTAAAACCAGCACACTGGAGGCAGCGATTTTAAGATGCAGGGAAACAAAAAATATTTGTGCACTCACAAGATCAGAAAAAGGTTCGATTATTATATTTAAAGATAAAACACATATGATATCGCCGGAAAGAAATATCAATGTGGTTGATACAACCGGTGCCGGAGATCTTTATGCGTCTGGATTTCTTCATGGGTTGATTAAAGGTTTAGATCTTAAGTCCTGTGGGAAAATAGGAAGTATAATTGCGGCTGAAGTCATCAGTCATTTTGGCGCCCGCCCTGAAGTTTCTCTGATCAAACTGGTAAGCGGCAGAGGTTTTTAATCTGGTTTTATATTTATATAATAATGAAGTATATTTAAGATAATGGGAAAGGAAAAATATGACTAGCGATCAAAAAGCCAGTGTTGGTGTATTTGGAGGTTCCGGGTTTTACTCGTTTCTACAAGAAACAGAAGAATATGAAATTGATACTCCCTATGGTGCTCCTTCAGATAAAATAGTAATTGGCGAGGTTGCAGGGAAAAAGGTTGCATTTATACCCCGGCATGGGAGAAATCATAATTTACCTCCGCATAAAATTAATTACAGGGCAAATATTTATGCAATGAAAAAATTAGGGGTTAAGCATATTTTCGGTCCTTGCGCCTCTGGAAGTCTACAGCCATATATAAAGCCGGGACAGTTTGTAGTGTGCGATCAATTTGTAGACAGGACCAAAGGAAGAATTGATACTTTTTACGATGGCCCAAAAACTATCCATATATCAATGGTTGAACCTTATTGTCCAAATTTGCGGAAAATTGTAATTGAAAGTGCAAAAGAGCTTAAGATAAACTACCGCCCCAGTGGCACTATAGTGGTTATTCAGGGTCCCAGATTCAGCACCAGGTCAGAGAGTAAGTGGTTTGCAAGCCAGGGATGGGAAGTTATAGGTATGACCCAATATCCGGAAGTGTGCCTGGCAAGAGAACAGGAAATATGTTACGTAAATATTTCCTTAATTACTGATTATGATGCCGGACTGGAAGGTCATCCTGAAGTCAAGCCGGTAACTATTGAGGAAGTATTAAGAGTCTTTAAAGAGAACAATGAGAAAATAAAAAGCCTTCTTTTTAGAGCAATTTCAAAGATTCCGGACAAGAGAGATTGTATTTGTTCCCATGCGTTAAAAGATGCAGCAGTTAGTTAGGTGATAATTTTGAAACTTAAGATTCTAGTTTCTTCAGATAAATATAAGGGCAGCCTTTCTGCACTTCAGGTTTGCAATATTATAAAAGAATCTATTATCGAGATTGATAAGAGTTTTGAAGTCATTATAAGCCCTATGGCTGATGGTGGAGAAGGAACTGTTAAAACTCTGGTGGAAAGTCAGGGAGGTAAATATGTAGACTTGGAGGTAACCGGTCCTTTAGGAGAACCTGTAAAGGCAAGATTTGGAATAGTGGGGGACAGTATTGCCGTAATTGAGATGGCTTCTGCTTCCGGACTGGTTCTGGTACCTGAAGAAAAAAGAAATCCCATGGTAACTACAACTTATGGAACTGGTGAGCTCATAAAAAAAGCATTAGATATGGGATGTAATAAAGTAATAATAGGTATAGGTGGAAGCGCGACTAATGATGGTGGGTTGGGTATGGCTCAGGCTTTAGGGTATAAATTTTATGATAGCAAGGGTAGACTTCTGGGTTTGGGAGGAAAGGAATTAGCTAAACTCCATAAGATTAATGCCTCTGGTATTCATCCAGCTATTTTATCATGCAAGTTCTATGCAGCATGTGATGTTGATAATCCATTAACCGGTAAAAGAGGTGCTGCTTATGTATATGCTCCCCAGAAGGGCGCAGACAGCATTATGGTAAAAGAACTTGACAGCGGGCTTTCTAATTTTGCCAGGGTGGTAAAAAAAGATTTAGGAAGGGGAGTAGAAAGATTGAAAGGAGCTGGTGCAGCGGGAGGATTGGGAGCAGGACTTGCTGCATTTTTAAATGCTCGCATTCGACCGGGTGCGGATATTATTATTGAAGCTACTCATCTGGAAGATAAAATAAAAGATGCAGATTTGGTAATTACTGGTGAAGGAACTATGGACAGGCAGACATTTTTTGGAAAAAGTGCTTACAGTATCGCAAAGCTTGCAAGAAAATATAATATACCGGTTATAACTATAAATGGTTCCGTGCTTATCGAAAGGGAAGATATTGATAAAAATTATTCAGGCCTGACTGACGGAAATTTTTCAATAATAAATAAACCCATGAAAATGCCAGAGGCTTTAGGAACCGGGAAGAAATTGCTTAAAAATACTGTAAAAGAATTGATTACTTTTTATCTAAGTGTTATAAAAAAAGGTAAGTATGAAAAATCAGGGAGGAGTTTATGAAACTAATAGGGGATGTAGAAATTGAAAATTTAGAGAAATTAAGAAGCGGAAAAGTCAGAGAAATGTTTTCTTTTAATGATAAGATTTTAATAGTAACCACTGATAGGATTTCTGCTTTTGACTTTATTTTACCTTCTTTGATTCCTTTAAAAGGTATAATTTTAAATAAAATATCAGTTTTCTGGTTTAATTATTTAAAGGATGTAATTGGTAACCATTTAATTGAGAGTGATGCAGGAAAGTTTCCAAAATTCTTAAAGAGATATAAAGATACCCTTAGTGGAAGATCGGTTATAGTAAAAAAAGTAAAAAATTATCCTATAGAATGTGTTGTACGCGGATATATAACAGGTTCCAGCTGGAAGGAATATAAAAAGACTGGAATGATTGGAGATTTGAAGTTGCCGCCCAACCTTTTCAAATATGACCGGCTGCCGGAAGCTATTTTTACTCCAACCACCAAAGAAGTGTCAGGTCATGATGTGGCTATTACTATAAATAAAGCTAAAAAAATATTTGGCGCTGAAATAGTAGAATTTTTAAAAGTTAAAAGTATAGAGCTTTACCTGAAAGCTTCCGAATATGCCATAAGACATGGTATAATAATTGCAGATACCAAGTTTGAATTTGGCATAACCGATGATAAGATAATACTGGCTGATGAGGCTTTAACCCCGGATTCTTCCAGATTCTGGCCTCTGGATGAATATGTGCCTGGAAGAGAACAGAAAAGTTTTGATAAACAATATGTAAGGAATTACCTTCTCAGCACTGATTGGGACAGAAAATCAATTCCTCCCGAATTGCCTCCCGATGTTGTCAAAAAAACATCTGAAAGATATATTGCTGCCTATGAAAAAATAATGGGGGAAAAATTTAAAGTGTAAACCTGGCAATACTGTAAGGTGAAATCTAAAATTATGAAGGTAGATATTGTACTGGCAAATAATTTTCACTCAGGTTCTAATCAGAGCAGGAGCCAAAGTAAGTTTTACCCTCAAGCATACCTTTTTCATCAAACCAGAAGTGCCCCTCCAGTACAGGTACAATCTGCAATACATAAATACCTTCATGGGTTATATCAGTTATTAGAACTTCTACAAAAGCACTTTCACCGGGTTCTAAATTATTCGGCAGGGAAGTTCTGGCGGGATTATCATATTCGGAATAATCTACATCCTGCCCCCAATAATGATAGCCGATTCTAACCATATTCTTTCCACTGCTTATCCAGGTAAAATCGGAAGTATTTGTAATTTCAATTTTTATATAATTATCACTGTCGGTACATAAAAAAGATGGTATATACCCTTTTATTTCAGCCCCCACTTGAGCTCTTTCATAATCCACTACTTCAACTATTTCTTCTATTTCTATAGTTTCCTCTCCTATAGTACCTTCCGGTTCTTCTTCTGTGACATCTATCTTATCAGTTATACGGGGCGAGCAGGATATAAAAGTTAAAATCAAAAATAATGATATTATGGTTGTTACTGGCCAGTTAATAGCTGGAATTTTAAATTTCATATTGATCTTTCCTCACTTTTTTCTTTTATTTTAGATTATAACTTCTAGTATACTGATAAGTTATTATAAATTAAATTTATTATTTTTTGAATAAAAGAAATAAAATATATATAATGTTATTTAATTATTTTATATTAAATCCAAGAGGTTAATATGACATCATTAGAAATAGTAGGTTTGGTTGCAATAATTCTGATTTCTGCTTTTGCAATAGTAGCAATAATCATTGCCATACCATTATTAAAATTAATAAATAAGATTAAATATATGGCGGCAAAGATAAATGAAAGCCTGGTCCCCATTGTCGAGAAACTAAATAACACCATAACTAACCTCGATACAGAGGTCAGCTCAATTGCAGATCTTACGCAGAGTATTAGTTCAATAGTAGAGCAGCTTGAAAAAGTTATAAGGCT
>JAUWQC010000062.1 GCA_030611285.1 bacterium
CGACGCTCTATCCACTGAGCTACAGGCGCAAATTTTAAAAAATGGGGTGAGAAACGGGGTTCGAACCCGCGACCCCAGGAACCACAATCCTGTGCTCTACCAACTGAGCTATTCTCACCATTTAAATTTTCAAATTAAATATTGATAATATTACCTAATATTATCCATCCGATTCCAAACTTATGGTACGCCAGGAGGGATTCGGTCTTTCGTCTCACTTCGTTCGCTGCAGAGACGCGAACTCCTTCATCTAAAGATTCAGTCCGCTCTTTCGAATCCAGCAAACATGCCACTGGCATGTTTCCCCAAACTACCTCTACTGTACCCAACGTTTTACTAATACAAACCTGGTACGCCAGGAGGGATTCGAACCCCCGACCCACGGATTAGAAGTCCGTTGCTCTATCCAGCTGAGCTACTGGCGCAAAAATTACATAACTATTATAACAAATTAAAATTTTTTATTAAAAAATGGAGCGGGAAACGGGACTCGAACCCGCGACCCTCAGCTTGGAAGGCTGACGCTCTAGCCACCTGAGCTATTCCCGCCCGAAAGGGTCGGGGTGAGATGATTTGTTCTTTAGTCTCGCTTTGCTCGCTGCAGAGACGCGGACTCCTTCATCTAAAGATTCAGTCCGTCCTTTCAAATCCTGCAAACATGCACCAATGGCATGTTTCCCCTAATTACCTCTACTGTATCTGGCATTCTACCAATACAAACTTGGTCGGGGTGAGAGGATTTGAACCTCCGACCCCCTGCTCCCAAAGCAGGTGCGCTAAACCAAACTGCGCTACACCCCGATTAAAAGAGCTAACATTTTAGCAGAAAGAATAATATCATAATTCTAAAAATTTACCAAGAAAAACGCCATAAGAGCTCCTGCATTTATGCGTGGGGAGTTGTCAAAATAAACTTATACAGAGCCCTAAGAACTTTCCCCCTGTGACTGATATTATTTTTTTCCTTTTGGGTCAACTGGGCCATTGTTTTTTTGTACCCTGTTGGAATGAAAATACAATCATAGCCAAAACCACCAGTACCCTTTTCCTCAAAACCTATAAAACCCTCGCAAATACCTCTGGTTTCAAAAATAGAGCCCTTTGCCGGGACCCATAGCACTACGCTGCAGACAAACCTGGCTGTCCTATCGGAAATCTTTTTTACATTTTCCATTTCCTTAAGCAGTTTATATCTATTTTGCTTATCTGTGGCATCTACCCCAGTATATCTTGACGATTTTACTCCAGGCCCACCTCCTAAGAAGTCAACCTCCAGCCCTGAATCATCAGCAAGGGTAATTCTATTTGTATGAAGAGAAATACTCCTGGCTTTAAGTCTCGCATTCTCTAAAAAGCTGCTTCCCTTCTCCTCCACATCCGGGAACTTTTTAAAATCTTTAAAAGTCAGCCATTCTACTTTTGGTAAGTCGTGGTAAAATGATTTTATCTCTCTGATCTTACCTGTATTCTTTGAAGCAATAACTATCTGCAATAGATTAGCACCTGAATGATTAAATAATAAAAAAATAATAGTTACAAATTCTGACTTAATATCTTTTTTTGGATTTCTATAATTTCTTTAATAGCAACAGTCGCCTTTCCCAGCATTTTATCAAAGTCTTCCCTGCTAAAAGGAGCAACTTCTGCAGTAGATTGGACTTCAATTAATTCATCCCTGGAATTCATAACTACATTCATATCTACCTGCGCTTTTGAATCCTCTTTGAAACAAAGATCTACCAGGATCTCCCCATCAACAATACCCACGCTTACAGCTGCCAAAAATCTTTCTACTGGCATTATATCAATAATCTTTCTCTCAATCATTGAATGCATACAATCAAAAAGAGCAACAAAGCTGCCGGTTATTGATGCAGTTCTGGTTCCGCCATCTGCTTCGATTACATCGCAATCTATCCAGATAGTTCTCTCGCCAATTTTATTTAAATCAACTACACTCCTCAGCGACCTGCCAATAAGCCTCTGAATCTCATGAGTTCTACCATTAATTCTACCTGCAGTTTGAGCCCTGACTATCCTCTGCGGAGCAGCACCGGGAATCATATCATATTCAGCAGTAACCCAGCCTGAACCTTTACCCGCCAAAAACTTAGGAACTTTATTCTCAACAGTAGCTGTGCATACAATCCTGGTTTTCCCCATCTCAATAAATACTGAACCATCAGCATGTGATATATAATTCCTGGTTATTTTTATTTTTCTAATTTCATCTTTTTTTCTACCATCTATTCTTTCGACCATCGCCGCCAACCTTTCTTTTTAATAACATTTATGTATCTTCTTTTTATTATCTTTCAGATATCCAGTTTTATCCTTGTAACTTCCCTTACCTCTTCGCCCAGGAACATCTTTCCCACTTCAAAGAATTTGCTTGAGATGCCGGTTTCGTAAAAAATCCTCTGCGGTTTTTTACCTTTACTAGCGCATAATCCTCTTTCTTTAAGCATTTTTTTTACATCTTTTGCAGTCTCCACCGCTGAACTTATTACCCTGATCCCATCACCACTGCAGGCTAAAATCTGCTTTTCAATTAACGGAAAATGGGTGCAACCTAATATCAGTACATCAATACCAGTCTTAAATAATGGTTTTAGATAACCGTAAATCGCCTTATTAAGACTCCCGCCTTCGAGAATACCTTTTTCTACAAAGTCCACCAGCAAAGGAGCAGGCACAGAGAACATCTTTATATCAGGATCTATTTTTTCAATCTCTCTTTCGTATACATTACTTTCGACCGTGCCTTTGGTTGCAATAACTCCCACCCTTTTATTTCTGGTATTGCAGACAGCAGTTCTGACTCCTGGCTCTATTACTCCTATAATTGGTATATCATAATGTTTCTTTAAATCATCCAGGGCTGCGGCAGTAGAAGTATTACAGGCAATTACAATAAGTTTTACGTCTTTATCATAAAGAAATTTGGTTATTTTAAAAACAAATTTTTTAACTTCACCTAAATCACGTGGGCCATATGGAACCCTTTCAGTATCCCCGAAATATATGGTGCTTTCATTGGAAACGGCCTTTATTATTTCCCGTAGAACGGTAAGGCCGCCAACTCCGGAATCAAATACTCCTATTGGCCTGTTATCCAAATCAACTCTTTCTGTATTATTTATTAATTTCTCTAAACCCGCAGCAATCTTAAAAATTAAATACTTTAATTAATCTCACGTTTTTTAATCTACTAATTATATAATTTTTAAAATAAAAATAAAAAAGCCTTCTAGTGTTTATCTTTTTAACATAACTCTTTTTTAAGGATATCGTAGAATCTGTCTCTTGCCATAGGAGCCATTTCTCCGGGTGCGCCAGGTCCGCCGTGAATTACAGCTACATTGAAAGGAGGTTTTCCATATACCTTTAGGTTTTTCATATTTATTGATGAGTTTATCATATTTTCACTATTTTCAAAAAATAGATTGAGAATTATAGAAAACATTTTTTTAAAAGATTTACAATTTCATATTAAGTTCTGTTGACCCCCGAGATTGCCAAACAAAGTGAGGTAATCTCGGGGACAAGTGGTTTTCCATATCCCAGCTGATATTCGAATTTACCTTCCAATCCGTGTCCGATATTAATGAAATAATAATAAATAATAAAGCACTTGACATTATGCATTTATAATGCATAATTTAGATTGATAAAGGTTTAACATGGATACAAAAAATAAATATATTAAGAGAACTCTTGAACTGGTTTTAAAAAAAGCAGCCGCTGAATTTCCAGCAGTTGTGCTTACAGGCCCTCGTCAGTCCGGTAAAACCACCCTTCTTAAACACTTGTTCAATAAAAGCCACAAATATGTTTCACTTGAATTACCAGATATTAATGCTTCTGCAGTTAATGATCCGCGAGGATTTCTTAAAATGTATCCCCCACCCGTAATTTTTGATGAAGTCCAGTATGCTCCAAATCTTCTATCTTATATAAAAGAATATATAGATTCTAATCGAAGCAAACATGGACAATATATTCTAACCGGTTCACATAACCTTCTCTTGATTAGACATGTAACTGAATCTCTTGCAGGACGTGCAGCAATACTAAAGCTTCTTCCACTTTCATATAGAGAAATTATGAATAATCCCCATTCACAATTACCATGGGAATCAATAAGCACACCCCATAAGCATTATAAACTCTCTTATAATTACTTATGGAAAAGTTTGATCCGGGGTGGTTATCCTGAACTTGTCACTGAACCTTATCGCGATATTACACTATGGCATGCAAGCTATGTACAAACCTATCTTGAACGAGATGTACGTATCTTGCGGCAGGTAGGTGATCTTACACTATTTCAAAATTTCCTTCGCATGATAGCAATACAAAGCAGCCAGCTTTTAAACATTACAGATATATCAAGAGATCTTGGAGTAGCGGTCAATACTATTAAAGCATGGTTGTCAATATTAGAAGCTACATATCAGATAATCATACTACGTCCATATTTTACTAATATCGGAAAACGTCTTGTCAAAACTCCTAAAGTATATTTTACAGATGTTGGTACACTTTGTTATCTTGCTGGTCTAAAAGATCCTGAGCATGCAGCTTCCGGTCCAATGGGTGGTGCTATTTTTGAAACAGCAGTACTATCTGAATTAATAAAAACTTTCATACATCGCGGGAGAGAACCACAAATATATTTCTGGAGAACAACAGCAGGAACAGAAATAGATATTATTATTGAATACAATGGAAAATTAATTCCTATAGAGGTTAAACTTTCTTCAACACCGAGAATTTCGATGGCATCGGAAATAAAAATTTTCCAAAAAGATTTTAAAAACTGCTCAGCAAAAGGATATATAATACACCCTGGAGATATTCAGCTTCCATTAGGCTCGAATGTTATTGCTTTACCGTTTGCAAATCTATAGTTTAAGAACCTTTATTGGTTTTTCTCCATTTCCTTAAATTCCATAATCCTTTTATAAAAACAATATACTAAATTTGTATATTATACGAAATAATTTCAGATTTTCTAGTAGTTCTAGAAATAACAATTTAAAAGACTATATCCGGTAAGCATTGGTGCAAAATACTCTATTTTTAAATGGTGGAGGCGGCGGGAATCGGTCTTTCGTCTCACTCTGTTCGCTGCAGAGCCGCAGACTCCCTCGTCTTCGACTCAGTCCGTCTTTTCGAATCCTTGAAAACATGGATAAACCATGTTTTCATTGCATTAGCTATATCATTCTTTGCTGAAATTATTAGCTTTATGGTGGAGGCGGCGGGAATCGAACCCGCGTCCGAAGATATTGTCACTTAAATATCTACAAGCTTATTCCATATTTTAAATCTTACTTTCTTACTCGTATGGACACGATTAAAAAAGCCAGCCCGCATTAAATTTCCTCCGGTATTACTGCAGACAAATCACACCAGAGTATCCTGCTAATCGGCGCCTGTCGAAAAGCACAGGAAACTTTTCGCAGACGTGGCAACTTAAATTAAGCTGCTAATGCTAATTTATTATTAGCGTTTATGTTTAGTTCAGTTATTTACGAGTTCTGATACTCGACTTGCAATTTAAGCTCAACCTATCCCCGTCGAATCCAGATCGCCCCCTTTAATTATGGGCAGAACTTCAGATTTAACACAAGCTTATTCTATACTAAAACTAATTTTTTTTCAAAGCTCTCTTTATTTCAAGTTCATGTTCTCTATTCTGTATGTCTCTACGCTTATCTCTTCTGGCTTTGCCTTTGGCCAGTGCCAGTTCAACCTTAACCTTGTTTTTTATCATATATACTCTTAACGGAACCAGGGTAAGGCTTCTGTCAGTTAATTTCCCCGCTATTCTGTCAATCTCCCTCCTGTGCATAAGCAGCTTTCTGGTCTTTGTAGGGTTTATATCTTCAACTCTGCTTTTACTATACGGCGATATATGCATATTATAAAGAAGTAGCTCATTATTTCTTATCCGGCCGTAACTATCTTTTAAATTAAGCCTGTGGTTACGAATAGACTTGACTTCACACCCTTGTAAAACTATGCCAGCCTCATAGGTGTTTAAAATAAAAAAATCCCTAAAAGCCTTTCTGTTCCGGGCAATTATTATTTTATCTTCCAGGGAACCACTCATTTTTTTTGAACTGTTCATTAAATTTCACTTATTAAAGAATTTATTTACTCTATAGAATTATTTAAATATATATAATCTGCAGCATCCGCTTCTAACTTAAACAATATATCAGGATTTATTCCCACTACAT
>JAUWQC010000083.1 GCA_030611285.1 bacterium
AGGGAGTTTCTTTAAAAGCCTTGCAAGACAAGGGTTTCAGAGTTTTTTGAAAGGCACAACTTTTTATTATAGAGGAGGTGAATGAAGTGATAGATGTATAACTACCTTTTAATTAGTCAATATGAAAAATAAGTTAGTATTTTAGTAAAAGAAAGGAGATTTTAAAAAATGAAAAAGAATATTTTATGGTTAGTGATACTGGTATTAGTCTTAAGTGTAAGTCTGTCTTCAGTTGTATTTGCAGGAGGTAAAAGTCTTAAAATAATTCTTTATGTTAATGGATTTCTTGGCGACAAATCGTTCTTTGATTCGGCCCACCGGGGGTTAGAAATGGCGATAAAAGAATTTGGGGTTAGCGGTAGGACTATTGAGGGTGGATATGACACAGCAGCCTGGGGACCAGATATTCAGCAATTATCTGAGGGTGATTGGGATATAGTCATTATAGGCACCTGGCAGCTGGTGGAGAATATAGAAAAAATTGCTTCCCAACATCCTGAAAAGAAATTCATAATGTATGATACTGCCGTAGATTACTCCAAAGGAAATCTTGAAAATGTATATTCAATTTTGTACAAACAGAATGAGGGTTCATTCCTGGTTGGTGCTTTAGCTGCCCTTGTAACTTCATCGAATCTCCCCCTGGCCAATCCCGAAAAGACTATCGGTTTTTTAGGGGGGATGGATATCCCGGTTATTAATGATTTTAAGGTGGGATATATTCAGGGTGCTCACTATATCGACCCTGAGGTAGATGTACTTGTTTCTTATGCGGGGTCTTTTGGTGATCCGGCTAAAGGCAAAGAACTGGTGTTGGCTCAATATGATCAGGGAGCTGATATATCCTTTAACGTAGCGGGAGAAACTGGTTTAGGATTACTCGATGCAGCTAAGGAGAAGAAGAGATATGCTATAGGGGTAGATTCAGACCAGTTTTTACTTTTCAAAGATTCTGATCCGGAAAAGGCCTCCTATATTGTAACTTCAATGATGAAAAATGTTGATAATTCAATCTACAGAGCAATAGACCTTTATCTTAAAGGAGAATTGAAATTTGGTGTAACTGAAGGTTTGGGGATTAAAGAAGGTGGTGTAGGGGTAGCAGATAACGAAAACTTTAAGAAGTTAATCCCCGAAGATTTTAGAAAGAAGATTAAAGAAATTGAAGAGAAAATACTTGCAGGTGAAATTGTTGTAGATACCGCTCTTTATAAATAAGGAGAATAATTCATACTCGGATGCTGGGTGTTCTTTGGCATCCAGCATCCAGTCCAAATGGAGAATCTTATGGGAAATATATTATCTTTAAAAAATATTGTCAAAATCTATCCGAATGGCGTAATGGCGAATAAAGAGGTCAGTATTGATATTGAAGAAAATACCATTCATGCTATAGTTGGTGAAAATGGAGCTGGAAAAACTACCTTGATGAAAATAATATTCGGAGAGGAAGCCCCACAGAAAGGAGAAATTTATTATAAAGGTAAAAAAGTAAATATTAAGAACTCTTTAGATGCGATTAAGATGGGCATCGGGATGGTGCATCAGAATTTAATGTTAGCGCCGGACTTAACAGTTGCTGAAAATTTAATTTTAGGCATTGAACCTCTTCGCTACGGAGTTTTCCTTGATTTAAAAAAAATTATTGAGCTAACAGAAGAAGCCTCTAAAAAATTTGGTTTTAAGGTATCTTTAAATAAAAAGATAAGTGACCTTTCCATCGGTAAAAAACAGAGGGTGGAAATTTTAAAGGCGCTGATGAGAGATGCTGAACTTATAATTTTAGATGAACCTACCTCAGTATTAACCCCCCAGGAGACTGAGGTTCTCTTTAAATCATTAAAAGATTTAAAAAATCATGGCAAAACCATAATCTTCATTTCACATAAATTAAAAGAAGTCAAATTAATTGCAGATAAAGTTACGGTTATGCGGGATGGGAAGGTAATCAGTACCAATGATGTTAACCAGTTAGATGAGCATATGATTGCTCATATGATGGT
Source organism: bacterium (assembly GCA_030611285.1). Classification (GTDB taxonomy): domain Bacteria; phylum Actinomycetota; class Humimicrobiia; order Humimicrobiales; family Humimicrobiaceae; genus Hydromicrobium. Next base: position 2,004 of record JAUWQC010000083.1, read on the forward strand.
GGGAAGAAAGATAAATTTTAAAAGAATTCATAAAGCAAAAAAAGTTGGGGATCCTTTATTTATAGTTAAAAATCTTAGTTATTTAAGTGAAGAGAATATTTTTGTTCTAAAGAATATTAATTTTGAGGTTAGAGCAGGAGAAATACTCGGAGTAGCTGGAGTAGAGGGCAATGGCCAGACTGAACTGGTGGAAATTCTTACCGGTTTAAGAGAAGCTACTTCTGGCCAAATATTTATAGGGAAGGAAAATATTAGTGGGTTTTCTCCCCGGAAGATAAGGGAAGAAATGGTTGCCCATATCCCTGAAGATAGAATGAAAAATGGGGTGGCTGAACATGCTACTATTGAGGAAAATATTATAGTTGACCGATATTATCAGGATTATTTCTCTAATAATAAAAATCTGTTTCTTGATTGGAAATATATTAGTAAATTCAGTAATGATTTAATTGAAAAATTTAAAATTCTAACTCCTTCATCAAAAGCTGTCATTCTATCTCTATCAGGTGGAAATATCCAGAAAGTTGTGGTGGCAAGAGAACTTTCTTCAAATCCCCAGGTAATTATTGCTGCTCAACCAACCCGAGGTATAGATGTAGGCTCAGAAGAACTTATCCATAATTTATTAAAAGATGCCAGAGATAATGGTATCGCCACCTTTCTTGTTTCTGCTGATTTAGATGAAGTCTTGAAATTATCCACCAGAATAATAGTAATCTATGATGGTGAAATAGTAGCAAGATTTGATGATATTAAAGACATAACTTCGAAGGTTCTTGGTCCATATATGTTGGGAGTAAAAAAGAAAGGGGATTAAAGTGGAAAAATTTCTTTTAAAATATTTTAATCTTATCAGAGCAGTAATAGCCATATTGATTGGCATAATAATTAGTGTTTGTATTGTATATATCATAAGTAAAGAGCCCGGGTTTTCTTTAAAGTCATTATTTTTAGGCCCCTTACTTTCCAAGAGCAGATTCGGAAATTTTATAGAGACTGCTTCCCCGATTATATTTTGTGGTCTGGCCATTGCCATCCCCTTCCAGGCTGGACAATTTAATATAGGAGCAGAGGGAGCCTTATTTATAGGAGCGGCGGTCGGCACCGCATTCGGCGTCTCTACTAATATGCCGGCTTTTTTACATATACCTTTAGTCTTACTGGTGGCTGGTTTAACGGGAGCTTTCTGGGGATTTATTCCCGGATTTCTAAAAGCCAAATGGAATACCAGTGAACTTGTGGTCAGTCTTATGTTAAATTATGTGGCTTATTTTATCGGATTATATCTTATTAATTTTCATTTTAGAGATAAAGCTGCCGGTTGGCTGGTCTCCTATAAACTTCCCGAAACCGCCTGGCTGATACAATTTGTCTCGGGTACCAGAATCCACATAGGGGTTATTATTTCACTTGGGTTCGCAGTTTTGGTATATTATTTTTTGTATCACACTACTTTAGGATACGAGATAAGGACCAGTGGTTTTAATATAGATTTTGCCCGATTTGGGGGAATTAATGTTTTTAAAGTAATTATTATTGCTCAGGTAATCGGAGGTTTTATTGCTGCCATTGGTGGCATGACCGAGGTTATGGGCATACATAGGAGATTTAACTGGCAAATAAGTCCGGGATATGGTTGGGATGGTGTGGTGGTAGCCATTATAGGAAGAAATAATCCCCTGTTAATTATTCTTTCTTCCTTATTCTTAGCCTACTTAAGAGTTGGAGGTAGAATTTTAAATCTTCTTTCAGATATACCTGCTGAGATGATTACCATAATCCAGTCAATAATAATACTTCTTATAACCGCGGAGGCTTTTCTGGCAGGATGGAAATATAGGATTACGGTTAGAGAAGCCAAAGCAAAGGAGGTAGGCCATGAACCCTCTACTTAAAAGTATATTTTCTCCTCAATTTGCGTTTGCTATAATCAGAGTTACTACTCCTCTATTATTTGCAGCGATAGGAGTAGCAATTTCTGCTCTTTCTGGTTCTATAAATATAGGCCTGGAAGGAATAATGCTGATTTCTGCTTTTTTTGGAGTCATCATAAGTGCCTTCACCGGGAGTTTAGTACTCGCTTTGATAGGTGGTATTCTGGTTGGTATCGGGATGGGTGCCTTATTAGGATATTTTCATCTCAAATTAAAGGCAGATATAATTATCGCTGCTATAGCTTTAAATATGTTCGCTTCCGGAATAACTATATTCTTTTTATACATCTTTACCCATGATAAAGGGACTTCGAGTTCTATTACAAGTCTGGTCTTCCCCTCCCTGCAGATACCGATTATAAAAGAAATACCTATCCTGGGAGAGATAATAAGCGGACACAATGTTCTTACCTATTTTGCCCTGATATCAGTGGCTTTATTCTATTATTTAATCTATAAAACCTCGCTGGGTTTAAGGATTAGAGCGGTGGGACAGAATCCTGATGCTGCTGAATCAGTAGGGGTAAATATAAATAGAATTAAATTATATTCTCTTTTACTTTCCGGTTTCTTTGGTTCTTTCGGAGGCTTATACCTTTCTATGGGTTATGTCTCCTGGTTTTCTCGAGATATGACTGCTGGGAGAGGATTTATTGCTATTGCTGCGGCAGCTCTTGGCGGTAATTTTCCTCTGGGAACATTTTTAGGAGCACTCTTTTTCGGGATTGTTAATGCTATAGCTATCTATATTGCTCCCTTAGGAATACCCTCAGAATTTATAAACTCTATGCCCTATATTGTAACTGTAGTCGCTCTGGCTATATATTCAATAAGATTGAGTAGGAAAAAGAAGATGTTGAGTAAAAAGGAGGAAATATAAGAAAGGTTTTAATAGATTGTGATCCAGGTCATGATGATATGATTGCTATAATGTTAGCATGTGCTTCAGATAAACTAAAGGTAACTTGGTGACCGCTCCTGAAATTCATGGTGTATCAGGACTGGATGGTGCAGACTTACCTGTACCTGAGGTTAAACCTTCTCCTCTTCATGTGGTAGAGTTTATAAATTTTTTTTGTTCGAGTCTATCCA
>JAUWQC010000082.1 GCA_030611285.1 bacterium
GTAAAAGGTCCGTTGTTCTCGTTGTCTGCTAGTGGTCAAATCGCTAAAACGTTGGTCTATGGTGATTGGAAGGGTATTGACGTAGTTAGAAAATATGTTATCCCTGCTAATCCGAATACTGCCGGACAACAAACACAAAGAGGTTATTTTGCGGCTGCGGTTGAAGATTGGCATACTGACGGTTTCACTGCAATAGACGTTGTAGCTTGGAATTTATATGCTCTTGCATTGAAGGTCGCCCAGAGTGGGTTTAACGTATTAGTTAAGCTAAAAATAATCTGCGCGGTTGCTGCAGAATCATGGGTCCCATTGGTTGAATGTTTGGTTACTGCAATAGGTGCCGCTGGTGCTCAAATTAATATAACCGGTACGGTTGGATCAACCATAAAGCTATATTGGGGAACATCAAAGACTAGCATGTTTAACGAGGAAGCTATGGCAGATACTGCCGGGGATTATGAAGTAACCTTAGCGGCGTGTAGTGCTACAACGAAATACTACTTTTATATCAAAGACACCGGGGCAGGAGAACAAGCAAGAACCGGTATATATTCGTTCACGACTACTGCTTAAAAGTAGATCTAAAAGAGGTATTGAAAGGATATTTTATAATGGCCATAGTTAAAGAAATAACTCCGGAAACGATCGAATTATTAAGAGGAACAATCGACTTCTACCTGTTAAGGGGTATACTTCCGGTTGCTCGATCATGGCCAAAAAAACCAAAACCGCCATACACGGAATTGCAAGCCGAAGCTATGGCGGTTTTTGCTATTGCTAATAAGTCCATGCACCGGTTAAGTCCGAATATGCTTGAAACATGGCAGTTATCTACTGTTGGAGTGAAACCGAGTTGGACCGATGTATATAGATCAATAATCATGAAATATTGGAAATTAAAGAGAGTTATAGCGCCGATAGCGTTGAACTATGAAGTAGTAGACGCAGGACTAGAGTTTAAAGTTGTATGGCAAATATTACAATTATATATCGATCCCGAAACACCGGAAGAAATATATAGTGATGAGTCTATTTTAATAGTTAAATCTGATATATTATTGGCTCCTAAACCTATATATTTTACGTTACTAGATGACGATAAAAATAGATTAGTCGCACCATATATATTGTTTGAGGACATACCATGAAAACAGGCTTTGTATATGGTTATATGGGTAAACCGCTAGAAAAAAGGTATTCTTATCATGGAATCGATAGAAAGTGTCTGATACAGCCAGATCCTTCACCATATGATGAATACCCCTTTTTGCCTCCGGGTCCATTCTGGATTTTAGTATACAACCAATTATTTCAATGTGCATATAACTACTGCTACCACACTTGGCCTATGAATTCAACTTGGTTACCTTCGTCTGACTGGGATCCCTGTACCAAACATTGGTACCCGCGAACAAAGAGATATTACTGGATTTGGCTCTATTTGGTACCACGTTATCCTTTTTGTGCAGCTTCCTTTAGTATAGGGACTGAGTGCAAATATTCAGCTTTTGAGTTTAAATATGTCCCTACTGTATGGTCGTTTATTAATAACGTTTGGGCCGATAGTACTTTAATATGCAGAACATTCAACGCAGGGCCCGGCTCTCATATTAAGATTTGGAGATCTGAAACCGGAGAGTTACCACCTGGTCCACCTATATAGAAAGATACCGGGTAGGATACAGAGTAGAGGAAAATTGCAATTTTTGAAATTTTATTTGGGTATCAGACTGTAATAAAACTGCAGCTTTTAAGCTACTAGTAAGCTTCCCGATAACACGCTAAGCAGAAGAAAGCACGTTACTAACAGCTAATAGCTACCAAGCTCTTAATTTGCGCATTTGATACGGAGTAAGTAGACAAACAAAAACAGAGGATTTAAAAAAATAGAAGGCTAAAAATAGGGTAGCCAAGAGAAATTAAATAAGAAAAAAAACGGACTCCCTAAGTCCCCCGGGGAGTCCGTTTCCTATCGACTAAAATAAATAAGAAGTTATTTTCACCTGCCTTTCATAATTTAAATTTTGATATTAGTCATTTTTTAAGACTAATACCTTTTAAGAGTTTTAAGGCATTTTCCAAATAATTAAGAAAAGGACTAAAATTACTGTAAAGGTTGCGGAGAATATCATCTGTAAGAACGTCTGGCATGGAAAATATCTCCTTCATTCGCGAATTGATCGCTGCTTCTTTTTGAGTTACGGGTAAAAGAAGCGATTTTTTACCGGCAAGTTTGCGTTTTCTCCTCAAAATGGACCTCCTAAAAAAAGTATTTTAAAAATATTGCTAGCGAAGCGAAGCAATAAATTATTATAACATTTTTAGGGAAAAAGTAAAATAGGGGGATATATAAGGGATTCTTATAAGCGGTCAAAAAAAAAGCTTCATAAATCGATTTTAAGGGGGGTCAAATAAAAGTCGCTTATGAATGTATGCGTTTTTGTACTAGTGTTCTTGTACAATATGCACAAATTAGCTTAAATGGTATTTCCTATCTCCGCCGCCAGGTGTTTTTCTGAATTTGTATTTAGGGCTACAATCCTAAAAAAACACGTGGCGGCGAAACGAACGGCAAGCTAAAAATAAAATATTAGCTTTTGTTCAAGCTCGAGAGTAATACCCGAGCTTGAAGAAAAAGCGTAAATTAACAAACAAAGGCAATACTCCTCATCAAGGAATACGGCACTAAGTATCTGAAATAGCCCGCTTTTCTTTGACAAGCTAAGGCTTTTTCAAGTCTTAGCTTGGCTAAGAAAATCTTTCCTTTAGCTATACATAAAATAGCTTTATAGGCTTATACATAAACTTTCATTTATGCTTGGTTGTATAGGACTATAGAGGCATTTTATGTAAGAGCTACTGCGAACGTGTAGCTAAAGGAATGTTTGCGGGCGAACGTTCAGAGTGGAAAGATACAAACGTCTGAGGGGAACCGCTATATTAGATTAAAAGAAACGGAGTTAAAGCTCTTGAAATGTGGGCAGGTAAAAGAGTTTTATTCTGTTACAAATAATCTCCTCGATAATGATTGATCTATTATGATGATAGATACCTGGGGGGAGAAGATTTATGAAATAGCTATATATGGTGTAGGTTGGCGCTAGATCCTAGATCAGTAGACGCTATATGTGGAGTGAGTAGCCCATTTTATAGGTGTCTATAAGCTTAAAGTGGAGAGAAGTTAAAAAATCGATTTTTTTTTGGCCTATTTTGGCAAATTATTGGTAATTCTAAAGCAGGATCGTCATTTTATCTTAATTCGTGTTACCGGCTAAAAAACAGATTGGGAAAAACAAAGGCTTTTTTTGAAGTTCACTGATCAGATCCGGAGGACCATAAATTTTTATTCGTGTTACTAGATCTAAGATCTTAAATGTCCGGAGATTTAGCCTCATCGATGAGGTAAAATAGGGAAAAAGCTGAAGCTATTTTCTGAAAGCCTTATAGTTAGTACCTTATACTAAAGATTACTTTACATAAATTTTATTATCGGACGTTAAAAAGACCTTTTGCCTGTGTATAACCTGTGGATAACTCGGAATTTATGCACAGTCTCCACAATCGAAATGGAAAAGGAAGGATTTATTCACATTTCATGAACATTAGATTAACAGGATATATACAAGTTATTAACAGGTAAAAGATAATATAAAAAGCAAATATATGTTTGTACAAAAAAGGCTATATTCTAGTACCATGTCATAAGACCAAAAAAATCAATTTTCTTATTATCAGGTATTAAGACATTTTAAAGGACAAAAAAAAGGAGTTATCCACAGAATATTGATCCTCTACTACTACTACTAATCTTTTCTTAAAAAGAAACTAGTAGTAGGAGAGAAACACCTAAATTGTGGATAACTTTTTGAAACAGGGGAGATTTTGCATAATTCCAGGAGTACCAGGCCCGGAATTATGCAAAATAAAACGAGAAGTTATTAAAGGAGAAATGAAAAAGAAGAAGAAATATTTAATTATAAAAGGCTCAAGTCTTTTGGGCCATATCAAGACGAATTTCAAAAATGTCTTTTTTAATATCTTTAATCTCCTCAATGACTACAGTCTGGAAAAGCTTTTGATTAGCTATAGTTTGAGTTAAAAAGATATCTATCTTATATATCAAATAGCTTGATAGGATCAAGGGAAAGAAATAATTTCCTATAAGTTGTAATACATGTTCGATAGCTAACCCTCCCAGATGTATTTTTCCGGACGTACGTCAAGATGAAGGAAGGTTCCATATACTCCTATTCCTTTAAAGCCTACTTGCTGTGCATGTATAGCTAAACTAGAAATATTTATATTTCGAGCATAAACATCGACTGCCATACCGAATAGATGATAGCTAGTAGCCACTCCCCCAACTTGGTTGTTATAAGTTTTACAACGATATCCTGAATTAATAAAAATAGGTTCATTTACCAATTTCCTTAATTTGATTAAATTAGTTAAAAGATCTGAATGGACCATAACACATTTACAGCACGGACACTCGAACTCTTGCAAATTAAAGTATATATTGAATTGAATATCATTAAGTTTAGACATAATTATTCTTCTTGAGTGGGATATTTTAATCGTAATTTTTCAAGAAGTTTAGAAATCTCAGAAGGTTTAAGGTCCGGCGCTCTAGTTACAGTAGAAATCTCCGGAAGTGCGGAATAAACCAAAGAATTTATTTCTGGAATATTAGCTTTCATTTGAGTTGTAACGGTTGTTATTTCTTTATTATTTAGCTTTATTCCCTGTTCCTGTAGGAGTTTTATTAGTTTAGTCCAAGCTTCGGTCCATTTCTGTGATCCGGTACCTAAACCATAGGTTTCCTCTGCCCAAAGCATAGCGGTTAAGATCGTTTCTTTTATTTTGGCAGTACGATCATTGCCAAAATATTTTAGGCATACCTTTGTAAATACAGTAACAATAATAGCTAAGGCGGCTTGCATGAAGTACTTTGCTATAAAACCGGTGATAAGTTCCATGATATTAAGATCCTCCTTTTTTTTAATAATAATATAGGATTTTAAAAAATATTGCAAACGTATTCCTTATAGAGTATTATATGATAAAATAAACATATGAAGGGAGGTGAGGAATAATGGCGAAAGTAAAAGGTCCGTTGTTCTCGTTGTCTGCTAGTGGTCAAATCGCTAAAACGTT
>JAUWQC010000205.1 GCA_030611285.1 bacterium
ATACGGGTCCATTATTTATAAAAGGAGCAGAGGCGGGAGATATATTAGTAATAAAAATAGTAGACATCAAAGTGGAGGACCACGGAGTTTTAACTTTAATTACTGGTGAAGGTAAATTAAGGCATTATGTAAAATCACCAATTACAAAGATAGTGAAAATGGAAAATGGTCATGCATTTTTTAGTGAAGATATTGTAATAAAAAATAAACCCCATATTGGGACAATAGGGACAACACCTTTTGGCAGAATACCCACAGGACGAATAGGAATCCATGGGGGAAACATGGATTGCCCGGAAGCTGGAGCTGGTACAAAAATGTATTTTCCAATTTTTGTAAAAGGTGCACTTTTACAAATGGGAGATGTTCATGCAAATATGGGTGAAGGAGAAATTCATATTGGGCTTGAATGTGGTGCCGAAGTAACAATAGAAATTGTTGAAGTCATTAAAGATAAATTTATCCCAGCACCCATTATTGAAAGTAAAGATTATTGGTATATTGTTTCTAATGCTCCTTCGCTTAAGGAAGCAGTTAGAGTTGGAGCAAAAAGAATGGCCGATTTTGTTTCGGATAAATTAGAGATTTCTTTAGAGGATGCTACTCTTTTGGTTAGTATTGTGGGTAATATTCGTATTGCCCAAGACGCAGAAGCTGATTATGATGTAAGTGTTTATGTTCAGTTTCCAAAATATGTGGATAAAAGTGGAAGATTGGATAAATTTTGTTATGATAAAAAATACTAAGATTAAATTTCTATAATTATTTTTACTATACTTCAAGAAAAAATAGATCGAAATTCCAAAAAAGTGAGGAGGTGATAGAATATGTAATATTAATGAAAAATTTAGTTTAGCGGGATCTCTCCACTTGTGAAGGTGGGGATGAAAACAATTTCATGCGAAGCAGGATAAGCTCTACTTGAATCCCGAAAGAGTACCATGTCCCTAAGGGCGTGCGTATCTATAGTAATATGTATAATAATAGGAAGGTGTTTAAATTATATCTTATAATTAGGAGGTTTAAAAAATGAATAAGTTAAGATTATATGGTATCTGGAGTATAATAATTACTGTGATGTTTTTTATTTTAATTAGCTCGGCTATAGGTGCAGAGAAAGAACCAATTAAAATTGGGGTAATTGTTAGCATAACTGGTGAGGCTGCCGAAATGGGTATAGAAAACAAGCGTACTATAGATGTGGCGGTGGATTTATTAAATGCAAAAGGCGGAATAAAAGGTTATCCAGTTATAGCTATTATTCTCGATGGACAAAGTAAGCCAGCTGTCTTTGCAACCAAAGCTCATCGCTTACTAGAGGCTTTTAAGGTAGTAGGTGCTATAGGCGGGAATGATATTTCTTACGCTACTGCTGCCGGAGAAGTTTTTCAAGATGCTAAAACTCCTTTTTTGGATATTGGTGGTACAACTGCAACAATTCCTTTAGTAGGAGATTATATGTTTATGAGTCCCATACCAGATAACGACCAAGGAAGAGCAGTAGCAAAGTATATCTATGAGAAGTTCGGTTATGATACAGTTGCAATTTTCAAGGACGTAGGTAGTGCTTATGGAACGAAACTTACTGAATATATAATTCATTTCCTTAAAGGATTTACGGGGAAAGAAAATCCTGTTCCACTTGTACTTAGCTATAATACTGGAGATAGTGATTATTTAGCTCAATTAACCAGACTTAAAGCTAATATAAGTAAATTAGGAATTCAGGCGATTATTCTACCTACTTGGCCACAGGATGCTCCTAAAATTGCAAAACAAGCGAGAGAATTAGCTATTAATCTTCCCTTAGTTGGCACAGACGGTGTAGATACGTCAGCCCTTACCGAAGTCGGAGGAGATGCTGTTGAAGGGATGATATTCTCAACTCATTTCTCTGCAAGTCAACCCGGACTTACGGGTTTTGCAAAAGAATTTGTCGAAGAATATATAAAGAAAGAAGGTGAGGAACCCGGTGCATTCGGAACAATGGGGTATGATGCTTATGATATTAGCTGAAACTATTTCTTTAGTAATTGAACAAGAAGGAGAAGAATGGTGGGACAATGCAAGCCTTGCAGATAAAAGAATTGTAATAAAAGATGGGCTTTTAAAGGTAAAAACTACTTGGACAACACAACCCATAAACTTTGTATCTGAAGGTTGGCCTAAAAGAGGACTAGTTTGGAAAGTTATAAAGGATGGAGCACAAAATTTCTACGATTTTCAAACATATGAGTCATATACTCCAGAAGGGATAGAAACATTTCCCTTCATGTAAATTAGATTAGAACAATGGGAATAAAAAGTATAAAAAGTTTTTATTCCCATTGTTCCTTATTATTTGAGATCTTATTTAAATTGAAGGTTTCGTTTAGGTGAAAGGCTATAATCATATGAATAAAAGTAATATCTTATTGGAAATAAAAGGATTTAAAAAGAAATTTGGAGGATTAACAGCAGTTTCTAATTTTTCTCTTCATTTAAACAAAGGTGAAAT
>JAUWQC010000281.1 GCA_030611285.1 bacterium
CCGGTTTTGAAAAATTTGGTGAATATGATTTATCTTACGAATTAATTAACATATCTCGATTTAGAGTAAATGTTTTTAAGCATCGGTGTGGTGAAGGTGCGGCTTTTCGTTTAATTCCGGAAAAGATTAAAACTCTTTCTGAACTAGGATTGCCCTCAATACTTTCAGATTTCACTGAAAAGGATAGAGGATTAGTGTTGGTCACCGGGCCAACCGGGAGTGGAAAATCAACGACTCTGGCGGCCTTGATAGACATTATAAATAAAAAACGGTATGACAATATAATTACTATCGAAGACCCCATAGAGTTTATTCATTCACATAAAAATTGTCTTGTTTCTCAAAGAGAGATAGGTTCACATACTACATCTTTTTCCTCAGCTTTACGCAATGCCTTAAGGGAAGATCCTGATGTGATCTTAGTTGGTGAAATGAGAGACCTGGAAACTATTTCTATGGCTTTAACTGCTGCCGAAACTGGGCATTTGGTATTCTCTACCCTTCATACCATTAGTGCCTCTGAAACAATAGAAAGGATAATAGATGTATTCCCCCCTCACCAGAAAAATCAAGTTAGAATGCAGCTTGCTGGTTCTCTATTAGGAGTAGTTGCTCAAACTCTATTACCTGACTTGGATGAAAAGGGAAGGGTTCCTGCCCTGGAAATAATGGTTGCTAACCCGGCAATTAGAAATCTAATTAGAGAAGGGAAAGCTTATCAAATTTCTTCAACCATACAGATTAGCAAGAAAGATGGCATGCAAAGTTTAGATCAATCATTAAAGGATTTGCTTATGGAGGGAAAAATTAGCCAGGAAGATGCACTGAAAAAAGCGGTTGATAAAAAAGCCTTCACGGGGAACAGATATAGCTATTAAAATAATAATTAAAGGAGAGGAAAATATTGTTTATAAGGGTTCCCAAAGGAACACAAGATATTCTACCTGAGGATATTTCAAAATGGTATTATATCGAAGGCATAATAAAAGAAATACTAAGTAAATATGGATATAAAGAAATAAGAACTCCCTTCTTTGAATATACTGATCTTTTTGTTCGGGGAATAGGTGAATCAACCGATATAGTGACTAAAGAAATGTTCACTTTTCCCGATAGAAAAGGGAGGAGCCTTACTTTACGGCCCGAAGGAACTGCACCGGTAGTTAGGGCATATTTAGAAGATAGTATGGGTAGAACCTCTAAAGTGATTAAGTTATTTTATCTTGGCCCAATGTTCAGATGCGAAAAACCACAAGCTGGTAGATTTCGGCAGTTTAATCAATTCGGAATCGAAATCATTGGTACTAAATCTCCCGCTGCGGATGCTGAAGTTATCATTACTGTTTTAGCTATTTATAAAAAGCTAGGTTTAAAAAATCTTGAAATTTTAATAAACAGTGTGGGCTGTAAAAAATGCAGAGTTGATTATGTCCAAAAATTAAAAAAATATCTAATAAATAAGAAAGATTTTTTATGTTCTGAATGTAAGGAGAGGTATACTAAAAATCCTTTAAG
>JAUWQC010000117.1 GCA_030611285.1 bacterium
GCAAGGAGTGTCCATATACATGTTAGGGTTCAAGAAACACAGTTGGCGTGTGGGAATATGGATTATTTTCATTCAGTAATAGATCCTATAAAAGATAAATATGGTAAAGATATAGTTATCGATGGATGCGCTATTTATGGAGATACCTTTGAGGATACATTAGGACCTATTACCTCTGGTTTATTTGAAACGTCACCTGTTAATGCAACTTGTACTTATTCGGGAGATATTTTTCTGGCTTCTTCCCCAAAAACGATGATTGCGCAAGCGCAGGTTATGCAGGATCTTGGTTGCAAACCTCAAATTGCTGTTTATGATTTGGGAGATATTGATGTGGCTCATAGATATTTAATAAAGTCAGGTGTCTTAAAGAAACCATATTACTGGGATATTTTGTTCAATTTACCTGGTGGAACTCCCATGCCCAATCCAAAAGCAATGATGGAAAGTTTAATTTTAGGTGTAGAACGGATATTGGAGATAGATACAGATGTTTTAATAGCAGTAAAAGCATCAGGGAGAGCTAGTTCATATTTATCAACATTGGCTATGTTGATGGGACTTAGTGTAAGAGTAGGTATGGAAGACACAATTTATAGATATCCTCACAAAGATGATCTTATAAAGAGTAATGCAGTAGTAGTACGAGATACTATACAAATCGCTAAACTTTTAGGGAGAAAACCAGCAACGGCTGCAAAATATAGAGAGCTAATGGGGATGACTAGATTATAATAATTGGTAATGCTATACTTAAGTTGCACTTAGAACATTGAAAAACTGTTGATATTACAGTATATTTAGAGCATGAAAACATGCCCTCGCTGCGGCAGTAAAAAATGGTGGTACCTTTCCACCGGTCAGATCAGATGTAGTCAGTGTGGCCTAACCAGAAAAGCGGCTAAAAATCTCTGGAAAAAGAGTCATATCTCTCCCTATTGGAAAGGGAGATTGGTTGAGTATTTCTGCTTAGGTGTACCCGCTTATCGCCTGAGATTTCAAGTTCCTTACAGCCAAGTGACCATTCAGAGATGTTTCAGAATGCTCAGAGAAACCATTTACCGAAACACCATCAAAGACCTGGAGCCCCTCTCTGGAGAGATCGAAATGGATGAAACCATGTTCGGTGGCAGAAGACTAGGAAAGCGTGGCTGGGGAGCCACTGGCAAGTGTATTGTCTTTGGCATCTACCAGAGAAACGGTAAAGTCTTGACTTTTCCTATCTCTTCCAGGGCTAAAGAGACCATGCGACCCTATATTACCCGGTATACTAAAGCAGGAAGTCTCTACTACACCGATGACTGGTTCGCCTATACCTTCCTACCCATCCGTGGCAATCATGTAGTGGTATTAAAGGAAAAAGGTGTACCCAAAGGACGAAACCACATCAATGGGATTGAAGGTTTCTGGTCTTTTGCTAAGCATTGGCTCTACCAGTACCGAGGTATTCCCAAGGCTTATTTTCCTCTCTATCTGAAAGAGGTAGAGTGGAGATTTAACTACCGAAACGAAAATCTAGTAATCCTATTAAGGAGGTTACTGAATCAACAGATTTCAATTGTCAAAGAACAAATTTAGTGCAATTTTGCTTAGGTATTACCTAATAATTTAAATTAATTTAAAAATTAGTCTCTTTCCCGATTACATTTTTAGGGAAAGGGGCTAATTTATTAGGAGTGATAATGTATGAATAAAAATTTTTTAGAAGAAAATTTTGGGCTTACAAATAAAGTTGCATTGATAACTGGAGGGCATAGGGGCCTGGGGGCTTCAATTGCCAGGTGTTTTGCTGAAGCTGGTGCTGATATTATAATTGCAGATATTTGTCCAGAAGACGAAGCAACTTCTATATTAAATGAAATTGAGAGCCAAGGAGTAAATTCATCCTTTTACAATGTTGATGTAAGTAAAAAAAGCAGAGTAGAAAATATGGTTAATAATATCATTGAAAAATATAAAAAAATAGATATTTTAGTAAATAATGCTGGAATAGCTAATACAGGCAAAGCCGAGGATATACCAAAAGAAGATTTTGATAAAGTATTAGATATAAATTTAAAAGGCACGCTTTATTGTTGCCAGGCAGTAGGCCGACAAATGATAAAACAAAATTTTGGAAGAATTATTAACATATCATCATATTGGGGAATAACAGGAAATCCAGGTGGTGTTAGCTATAGTGTTGCAAAAGGTGGAGTTATTTCAATGACAAAAGTACTGGCAACAGAATGGGGTCCTCATAATATTACAGTGAACGCAATAGCTCCAGGTTATATAAAAACAGATATGACTGAATGGGTATGGGGGAATAAAGATATTTATGATTATGTTACTGATAGGATACCTTTAAAAAATAGATTAGGCACACCTAAAGAAGTAGGATTAGTAGTAACATTTTTAGCTTCTAATGCAGCATCTTATTTAACAGGTATTTTAATTCCCATTGATGGGGGACTATTAGTACAAGCTGGAAAACTTAAATGGTTTTTAGATGCTGATGATAAAGAAGGGGGTAATTAAAATTGGTAAAGAATGATGAAAGTATAGTTATAAAAAATGTTGAAAAAAGATATTATACTGATAAAGGATCAGTTTTAGCGCTAGATAATTTTAATGCCTCAATTAGAAAAGGTGAATTTGTTTGTTTGCTTGGCCCAAGTGGTTGCGGAAAATCAACTCTTTTGTGGGCTTTAGGAGGACTACATAATGTAACAAAGGGAGAAATAATAATTGATGGTTCAATAGTAACAAAACCAAGAGACGATATAGGTTTTGTTTTTCAAGATAATAATTTATTACCATGGAGAACGATTATAAAAAATGTATTGTTGCCTTTTGAAATTAAAAATTTAGATATAAAAAAATATATGGATCATATAAATAATTTGTTTAAAGTTACTAATTTAAAAGGGTGTGAAAATAAGTATCCTGCGGAATTATCAGGAGGTATGCAGCAAAGGGCAGCTATAATTAGGGCATTATCTTGTGATCCTTCTCTTTTATTACTAGATGAACCATTTGGATCATTAGATGCTCTCACTAAAGAAGAAATGCATGATTTATTATTAAAATTATGGCATGGAACCAAAAAAACTATTTGCTTTGTAACTCATAATATTGAAGAGGCTGTTTTTCTTGCTGATAGAATATTTATGATGACTCCAAGGCCAGGACATCTCCAAGAAATATTTAATGTTGATTTACCTCGTCCACGAAAGATATCAACAAAAACAAAGACTGAATTTTTAAATATAGTTGATAATATTAGAAACGCCATAGGAAGGTCGGGTGATTTTTTGCAATGAGAAATGATGCAATGAAAAGTTTTGAAAAAGCAGGCGAAGATTTACAGCAAGCCTCAGCCTCATTTTTTGAAAATAAAAAATCTATGCTTTTAGCTTTTTTATTAGCAGGAATTATATTTGTTGGAGCTGAGTTAATTTTAAAAGGTTTTAGTGTGCCAGCATGGTTATTCCCTTGTCCAAGTATAATTGCAAAGGAGATGATATTAAATTTCAAGTACATTTTACCAGATTTAGGTATAACGTTAATGGAGATTTTTGTTGGTTATGTTATAGCAATTATTATAGGAGTATCTTTAGCATCTTTGTTTACAAGATGGCCCATTTTTGATACATTATTTACTCCTTATATTTTATTAATGGTTGCGACACCCATGATTGCTTTAGTTCCACTTCTTATGCTGTGGCTAGGTTTTAGTCCCTTAACAAAAATTATAGCTGTAATTATGGGAACTTTTCCAGTAATACTAATAAATTCTGCAGCAGGTTTTGTTCGTACCGATCCTAAAAGAATTGCTATTGCTAAGTCATTAGGCGCGAATGAAGGACAGATATTCAGACTTATTAGATTTCCAAGTGCATTAAAATCAATATTTACGGGTTTAGTTATAGGCGGTATTTTTTCTATAATTACTGCAGTAGGTGCTGAG
>JAUWQC010000146.1 GCA_030611285.1 bacterium
GAATATAAAAAAGATATTGAAACTTTACTAAAGCAAACAGATGATATCGATTTTCAGATTAGGCGTTTAAGGGATGATAACAAAAAATTAACCGTAGAGAATGACAAAAAGATTACTGAATTTCAAGAAAATTTAACCAAAGTAGAATTTCAAATTAAAGACACATTAACTAAATCTAAAGAAGAAGCAATAAAGGTTAAGTGTGGCTGGGTGCATTGGAGACAGCTAAAAGACAAAATCGTTATTAAAGATGAAAAGGAAGCTATAGAAGAATTTAAGAAAAAACTTCCCAGCTTTGTAGAAAAACTTATTAAGGTTACAGAGTCAATAAGGAAGGATGGTCTAAATAAATTATTAGAAGCCGGGGAAATCAGGATAGAGATATTAGATTCTGTAAGCAAAGTGCCCCAGGAAAAGAAATTTGAATACAAATATACCGGAAAATAAAAATTAAGGAGGTAAATTTAAATGAAGAATGAAAATGGCAAGTTTGATAAAGGTAAATATACAACGATACCTGAAACAAAAAACATAAAATTACCCATCGGTGGAAAGATAAGATTAGGTATCAGGGTTAAAAATGAACAAGGGAAAGAATATCCAAAAGAAGTTGATCATTTTGTATGCACAAAAGAGGTCAGAGATGTCTTTGGAGAAGAGCCTACAGAGCTAACTGTATTTTTTCCGGTAGCCGAGAGAGAAAAAGTATTCCCACAATGTTACGAAAAATACGGTAGCAATGAGGCATTATTGTGTCAGGGTGATGGGGAAGAATCGGCGCAAAGACTTAACCTAGAAAATGGGAGTTGGAGGAAGATTAAGTGTCCCTGCGAACATTATGGACCATACAATAAAAAAACTAAGATAGGGGGTTGTGTAAAAGCAGGATATCTAAAATTTATGATTCCTTCGGTTTCAATAGGGACTTTCTACCAATGTAGGGTTGGAGGAACTGTATCGATAGAAGAATGTAATAGTGCTTTTGAATTGGCAAATAAAACTACTGGTGGTTGCTGGGCGATGATTCCTTTCAGGATGAAAAGGGTACCTAAAAAATTGAAGATACCAGGGACCGCGAATATGAAAACTCATTGGGTTGTCACCCTCGAAATAGCTGCCAGTACAGAGGAAATAAGAAGGGTTATATCTGGTGAGATATTATATTTAGGTCAGCAAAAAGGAAAGGAATTTGAACTTGAAGCACCTGAATTGCCTTTAGCTAATCAGCGAATGGATACCGAAGAAGAAAGTATAGCCAGGGAAGAAAAGGCAAAGAAATCTAAAGAAGCAGAGGAAAAATTTTGGAAACAATCTAAAATAAATGAAGCCCAGTTAAAGAAGGATCACGAAGAAGGAAAAGACAAGCTCAAATCATATCAAGAATCAAAATCAATATATAAGAAAAGAATTGAAGAAGGAAATAAGATTTTACTGGCCATATCAGAAAAAGCCAAAAAAATTGGGATTGATTCCTTTGAAGAACTGGTGAATTTTGCTGTAGATCGGGGAATATTTACTACCATGCTTGACGAAAATATAGCTAGAAAAGTGTTGACTACCAATAAAGAGGTATATGACAAGCTTATGGGGGCCCTGGAACCACCAACTGAAGAAGAAAATACTAATAGTGATAAAGAAAGATTGGATAAAATATTTGAGACCTTAAAAAAGGCTGGCCTGCCTGGCTGGAAGGAAATAGCCTACTATGCTTGCTTAGCCGATCTGATTGAGCCGGGGACCGCGATAGAAGATGTACAAAAAATATTAATAGAGGACCCGGGGGCAGTAGAAAAAATAATAGAGGCAGCAAAGGTCAGAGAAGAACAGGAAATTGCTGACGAGCAGGAAATTGCCGATAAGGATATACCGGATTAATAAGACAAAAGTAAAAATCGGGTCTGGCTCGGTTATTGTAAATTATAGTCAAGTAAGGATCACTGTAATTTATCGACCTTTTAACCGGCCAGACCCCACAAAGAGAGGAGGTGAAAAATAAAAATGAAAAAGCTGACTGTGTTGGTGGCAGTTATATTGATTGCTGGTTTACTTCTTACTGGTTGTGATTTTCTTGATTGGTTATTCCCCAAAGAAGAACTAATTACTATTACCTGGTTTGAAGATGCTGAAAGATTGCATCCTGATGGTTCATATCATAGTGATTGGCTTAACGATGAACTTGGTCCTGCAACGCTGATCCAGGATGATGGAGGCTGGTGTTTCGCTGATATAAGCGAATACTTCAATACTACAGAAATAGAATTTGAAGGAATCTTATTTATCGGTGAAACAGGAAAATTATCAGGAAATGCTGCATATACTTTATATGAATTACCCACAGAAAATATTTTTGTAGGACAGGTAGAGATAGTCGTTGATGAAGATGAAACCAGCGGTACAATGATCGGAACTTACACTCAATATAAATATGCTTTTGGAACTGAAGAAGATATTTTAGAACATTATTCAAAAGCTATTGAGTGCATAGATGAAGGTAAGTGGTTTGTACAATACACTGATTATATCACTTACCCGCGTTAAATAACAATTAAGGAGAAGGGGGCTTGAAGGTCTGACAGGCCCTCCAAAAATAAAGAACGAAGGGAGTTAAATTATTATGAAGAAAACACTCTTAATTATTAGTATCTTATCAATAATTTTTTTAACCGGTTGTGGATTTTTTAATTTAAGCAATTTTGTTTTGCCTGATGATATAAGATTTCTTATTACCATACAGACATTAAATACTCCGGAAAAGGTTTGTAATTACATGAAAAATAACTTTGAATACAAAGCCCATCCTATTTATTCCCCAGACCCCTATACGCTCTGGAGAATTAAAAAAGGAGATTGTAATGATATGTCTACCTTTGGGGTATTCGTGGCTAATTATCATGGTTATGAGACTTACCAAATACATATATTTTATAAAAGAACTTTAGTCTCACATTATATAGCAGTCTATGTAGAAGGTGATGAGATGTCCTTTTCTGATAATTGGGTTTATATTCCAATGCAGAAGGATAGTTTTGCAGAAATTGTGGACTATGATTGTTGGTTACAGGAAAGAGAATTAAAAAATTATATTGTCTATGATTATGAAAATAATGAAGTAGAAAGAAGATAAATGAAAAAATTAATAATCCTAATTGAAATTATAATATTAATCTTATTAATTTATATAGCAATACCAAAACAGGGGAATGGAGAAGAGCCAAAATATTTTATCTTAGAAGCTACCGGATATTATCCGGGCCCCTAGTGCTGTTATCCCTTTGATGATG
>JAUWQC010000231.1 GCA_030611285.1 bacterium
CACTTTTGTAAATGGAAAGAACGTCCTTGGGAAAAATAAATTTGCTCCAGAAAGCTTTGATGATATTTTTTACCATAAATTAAAAACGGTATTGAAACAGTAGATTAATGACTACTATTTCTCATTAATCTACTTTGGAACTCTTCAGTGCTAAGTAAGTACTCCAAATTACTGCCTGAATTAAAATAGATTCATCCGGTACAAAATGGGAATTATGTATATCATATTCACCCCCTACCCCCAATAAGCCAAAAAAACTTGGAATTTTTTGGGAGTAGAAAGCAAAGTCTTCAGCTATCATTAAGGGCTTAGATAATTTAACTATATTCTTTTCTCTCCAAATCTCTTTAGCCCATTCAGTAACTTCCAAAGTAAGTAAATGATGGTTAACTACTGAAGGATAAAGATGTTTATAGTTTAACTTCCCAGTAGCTCTAAATGTACTTGTTATTCCATCGAGAATTTCCTTTATACGTTTTTCTATATAGTCTTGAGTTCTGGTATTTAAAGTACGTACAGTCCCTTTAAGGATGGCTTTATCAGGAATAGCATTATAGGCATCTCCAGCCCGAATATTTCCAAAACCAAATGCCACGTAATCCAAAGGTGATATTTCTTTGGCAATTAATTCCTGATAAGCTAGTATTAAATGAGAAACAATTACTATCGGATCTATAGATTTATCTGGCTTTGCTACATGAGCACCCTTGCCATTAATTTCAACAGTTACCTTATCAGACTGACTAGTAAGAACTCCGGAACGGATGCCAAAAAATCCTAAAGGTAAATCAGGCCAAACATGGTGGCCAAAAATCATTTCGATGCCAAATTCTTCTATTAAACCTTGGTTAATCAAAACCTTTGCCCCGGCACTACCTTCTTCTGCGGGCTGAAAAACTAATACTATCTTCCCCGATAAACTAGATTTTAATTGAGTCAATAAATGAGCTACTCCTAATAAAACTGCAGTATGAACATCGTGACCACAGGCATGCATCTGCCCGCTTATTTTAGAAGAAAAGGCCAAGCCGGTATTCTCATTTATGGCAAGAGCATCCATATCTGCCCTTAACGCCCGGGTAGAACCGGGTTTACTCCCTTCAATTACCCCAATAACTGCCGTAGTATCAGCATAGTTAGAATGAACTTCTACACCACAACGTTGGAGCTCTTCACTTATTAACTGTGCGGTCTTTTTTTCTTTAAAAGCTAATTCGGGATATTGATGCAATTCGCGTCTTAATCGTATCACTCTTTCTTCTGTCTCTGGCGCAAGTCTTTGTATTTTTCCTTTAATATCAATGTCCATTTTATCTAAACCTCTTTATTTTTCATAGATTTTTCTGTTTTGCTCTAAACAGGTGGAAGTATAATGCTGTTCCGAAGATGACCAATCCTATAACTCTCAATTTAAAACTAAAAGTAATTGATAGAATCGCGGCTAAAACAAACATAATTTTTTCTAATAACGATAAGGGTGCCTTTAAAAAACCAATTATAGCAATAGAAATAGAATAAAGCCCTACCATTGCACAAAAAACTGAAAAAAGGTAGCTACTCCAAGTAAAATTAATCATCAACAACACTGGGTTGTAGATAAACATATAAGGAAGGAGTAACCCAGCAGCTCCTAAAAATAGTCCAGTAAGGGCGACTTTGTTAGGATTAGTCTTGGCAATAGCAGCTGCAGTAAAAGAAGTTAAAGCAACAGGAGGAATTACTGCCGACATTGTACCAAAATAAAAAGCAAAAAAGTGAGCCGCTAAATCGGGTATTCCTATCATAATAAGAGCTGGGGCAGCAATGGTGGCAGTGATAATATAACAAGCCGCGGCAGGTAACCCCATACCTAATATAATGGCTGTTACCATACAGAGCAAGGCAGTGAGCCAAAGCTGTCCTCCAGCAAATTTTACTATATTTAAGCCGATGACCTGACCTATACCGGTCATACCCACTGAACCTATAATAAATCCTACAATCCCACAGATGATAGCAATAGGTGCTCCATTGCGGGCTCCTTCTTCTAAAGCCATAATTATCTCTTTGAAGCTCATTCTGGTATTTTTACGCAAACTAGATATCAATAAGATAGAGACAATTCCAATAAAGGCTGCGATTAAAGGGCTATAACCCTTTAACATAAAAAATATAATTAAAAATA
>JAUWQC010000059.1 GCA_030611285.1 bacterium
TATTGTTCTTCAAATGCAAGCAGGGAGTCAGGAACCGGTACCATACCTTCAACTAAAGGTTTAGTGTAGGTTGTAAAATAAAAGACTGGTTTTGGATAAGTAGCGTTAATGATAAATCAAAAATAAAATATCGGATTAGTGTATATAGTAAAGGAAAAAGGTTAATGATAATAATACCAGCAATAGATTTGATTGACGGTGCGTGTGTTAGACTGACCAGAGGTAAATTTGATACCAAAAAGCAATATTTTGACAACCCTGTTGAGGTAGCCGAAAAATGGAAAAGGCAGGGGGCAGAATGGCTGCATATCGTTGATCTGGATGGCGCAAGAACCGGCAAGACAGAGAATCTGAAAGTAGCGTATGGAATAAAACAGAAGATAGATATAAAAATACAGTATGGAGGAGGAATTAGAAATTCTGAAGCAATCAAGAAGGTTCTTGGAAACGGGATAGATAAAGTTATTCTGGGAACCAGGGCTATAGAAGATATAGATTTCTTAAAGAAGAGCATCTCAGATTATAAAAGCAGGGTGATTTTGAGTCTTGATTATGATATAAATGGAATGGTTTTTAAAAATGGCTGGCAAAAAAAATCTAATGGCAGCATATTTAAATTTATAAAGAAAGTGGGAAAATTAGGTTTAACGGAAATAGTTATTACAGATATATCAAGGGATGGCACACTTAAGGGTGTTAATTTTGAATTTATTAAGAAAATTTTAGAAAGTTCTAAAATGAAATTTATAATTGCAGGTGGAATTGGGAGCATGGCGGACATTATTAATTTAAAGAAAATGGAAAATATGGGAATTAGCGGAATAATAATAGGAAAAGCTTTATATGAAGAAAAAGCTAAAATTAATTTAAGAAAAGCAATAGAGATTGGACTGAGACAATGATAACTAAAAGAATAATTCCCTGTCTGGATGTAGATAAGGGAAGAGTAGTAAAAGGTATAAAATTTGTGGATATAAAGGATGCGGGGGATCCGGTAGAGCTGGCAGCTTTTTATGATAAGGAGGGCGCTGATGAAATTGTATTTTTAGATATAACGGCTTCCCATGAAAGAAGAAAAACAGTAGTTGATCTTGCAAGTAAAACTGCTGAAAAAGTATTTATACCATTTACTATAGGTGGAGGCATAAGCAGGATAGAACATATACGGGAAATATTACAAAAAGGCGCTGATAAGATTTCAATAAGCACATCTGCATTCAGGGATCCTTCTTTAATAAGAAGAGCTTCAAAGATTTTTGGGAGTCAATGTATAGTAGTTGCCGTTGATGCAAAATATAAGAATAAAGATTTCTGGGAAGTATATCTAAATGGAGGAAGAACTCCTACCGGTATGAATGCAGTTGACTGGGCAAAAAAGGCAGAAGAGCTTGGAGCAGGTGAAATATTGCTTACAAGTATAGACAAGGACGGAACGAAGGATGGTTATGATATAGACCTTACCAGCGCAGTTACATCTGTTGTAAACATACCGGTTATAGCTTCAGGTGGAGCTGGAAAACTGGAACATTTAAGAGATGTAATTAAATATGCCAATGCTGATGCAGTTCTGGCAGCGTCCATTTTTCATTATAGACAATATACAATAAGAGAAGCTAAGGAGTATTTAAAATCTGAAGGAATAAATGTAAGGATATGAGTCTGGTATTATTTTACAGCAATATTGATAATTAATTTCTAAGTATTGATAATATGAACTATTTAAATGATTAGATGAATAAAAAGGAATTAAAAAATTATGAAGAAGGGTAAAAAAATTAATATAGAAGAGAATAAAAATACCGGTCTAATCCCGGCTGTAATCCAGGACTACAGGACAAAAGAAGTTCTTATGCTGGCTTATATGAATAAAGAATCTCTTAAAAAAAGCCTGAGCACAGGAACAACCTGGTTCTGGAGCAGAACAAAAAAAAGGCTCTGGAATAAAGGGCAAGTCTCGGGAAATATACAGAAAATAAAAGAAATAAAGTATGATTGTGACGGGGATACCTTGCTTATTAGTGTGGAACAGATAGGAAATGCCTGTCATACCGGGATGAGAAGCTGCTTTTACAGGACTCTGGAAAATATTGACAGTAATTTAGATTTTAAAAAATATTTCAAAGAGAACTCCAAACAAAATATACTTGATGAGCTGTATGGCGTTATTGAAAGTAGAATTAAAAATAAGGTTTCTGGTTCTTACACCTATTCTCTGCACAAAAAGGGATTGGACCAAATAATAAAGAAATTCGGTGAAGAAAGTATGGAGGTTATTTTATCTTCAAAGCATCAGGAAAAACAGGATATGGTAAGTGAGATAGCTGACCTTGTTTATCATTTATTGGTCTTGATGGTTGAAAAGAAAATTACTTTAGGAGAAGTATTCGATGAATTAAAGGATAGAAGAAAATAGGAGAGTGATATTAGTGGGAGAAAAAAGAAGGATTGGGCTGTTGACCAGCGGCGGAGATGCCAGTGGGATGAACGCGGTTATAAGAGCAGTTACAAGATATGCAATATACAATAATCTGGAAGTTTACGGGTTCTGTGAGGGTTTTAAAGGATTAATCAATAATGATTTTAAAGTGCTTGATTTAAATTCGGTTGGTGGAATTATTGACAGAGGGGGAACAATTCTTTATTCAGCCAGATCGGAAAAATTCAAATGCAGAGAAGGACAGAAAGCGGCAATAGATAATTTGAAAAAAAACAAGATAGAAGGGCTAGTGGTAGTTGGCGGGACTGGCTCGTTCAGGGGCGCTCATGAACTTCATAAGCAGGGGATTCAAGTTGTGGGTATTCCGGCAACTATAGATAATGATGTTGCGGGCACTGATTATAGCATTGGGTTTGACACTGCACTTAATGTAATAATTGATATCATGTCAAAAATCAGGGATACAGCATCTTCCCATGAAAGAATATTTGTAGTAGAGGTAATGGGTAGAGATTCAGGAATTATTGCAGTAAATACAGGAATTGCATGCGGCGCTGATTATATATTAATTCCCGAGATAAAGTTTGATTTAGCAAAAATTGCTAATGAGATCAAGCACCATAGAGAGGGTAAAAGACATACTTTAATTATAGTTGCAGAAGGAGCAGCCAGCGCAAGTGATGTTGCATCCTCTATTAAATTACTGGCAGGTCACGAAGTAAGAATATCAGTGCTGGGCCATATTCAGAGAGGCGGTTCTCCGTCTGCGATGGACCGGATGCTGGCTGCCGAGTTTGGTAAAAGGGCTGTGGACCTGTTACTGGAAGGTGAGAGCGACTGTATGGTAGGAATTAGGAGTATGAAAATAGAAACTTCTAAATTTGAAGATATTCTTGAGACAAAAAAAACCATAGACGAAGATTTATACAGATTAGCGCATATCCTTGCTTTATAAAATTATATTGTTTAATGATTTCCTGTTATTTATAGTAGATAGCATATGTTACGGTCAGATTTTTTACTGGTGCCGAAGGTCGGGGTCGAACCGACATGAACCTCTCGGTTCACTGGATTTTGAGTCCAGCGCGTCTGCCTATTCCGCCACTCCGGCACTTTAGAAATAATACAATTTATACAGGTTATTATCAAGAATCAAGCAAGGCAGATATCAAAAACTTAACGAAAAGAATTTGATGATATTGTGATATTGATAAAATTTTTTACGATGTACTTTTCAAAGATGCTCATGATATATTTCGTAATGTAACGATAATGAGTGAAAATATTTTAGTCGTGTATTTTTAAAATGTAGATAACAAAATATTGATTGTGCATTGACAATTGCTTAATAATTTATTATATTTTATAAGCGTCATTAAGTTTCTATGAAATTTAATGACGCTTATTTTTCTCTTACCACCTTCTTCTTTTAGGTAGATAATATCAAAAAATGCTGCTCTATGAATGATATAAAAAATGCTATAAAAGTCTGGAAATAATATCAAAGATAAAATATGGTTGATGATAACATAAAGGAATTTCGGAGGAAAGAGGCTTAAAAAAGACTTATACAAGACATACACAAGACGGTTCTTGCAAGGAAAGCCGATATTTCTTATACTACTTTAATAAAGCTAGAATCCTTAGAAAGCAGAACTGATTTGAGATATATCCAAGAGTTATTAGGACACAAAAACAGCAAGGCAACAGAGATCTATACGCATGTAAGCACCAAGAGTATAGGTAAGATAAAGAGTCCTTTGGACAACTTAAATTTGAAACAGAGAGGTTAGAGGTGACAAAATTTGTCAAAGAGGGAATTTCTGGTATAGGTGGTATAACCGAAATACTTCGTTTATACCACCAAAATGGGAGTATGTCCGTACTAGTTCGCTTATGAACGAGTTAGGGGCGACATTTTGCTTGGCGGCTTAGAATGACTAAAATGGAGGTGATAAGATGGAGATAATTCTAATTTATGTGCTGGTAGTAGCGCTATTTGCAAGCCTTCCAGAGATCCTTGATATATGCTTGGCATATCGATCGCAAAATAAGACACGGAACCTCTTGATAGAGAAATTGATAGAGAAAGCATCCCTCGATAAATTAGAGTTAAATGAACTAAAAGAATTTATCAAGGAAAGTGGAAAGGCACCTCGAGGTATACCAGGTCTTACTAGAGGTACGATGGCACTCACTGTGATACTGGTTCTGGGTGTAGCCGTGTTTCATATATTAGTTAAAGGTGCTCCAGGGGATGATTCCCAAATTATCAACAATGTCTTGAGCATGCTTGCAGGGCTTTTAGCTGCTATAGCTGGGTTTTACTTTGGAGGTAAAGCAGCAGAAAAGAAAAAGGGAGAAGAGGAGTGAAAAGGATAGAATGCCGCCAAGCAAAACGCTTCGCCACTATTGTGGCTCGCCCTTCGGGTCGCCTAACACAGCATATACGGCTCACTTCGTTCGCCTAAATATCGACTTCGCCGAAACTTCGTATAGCCCAAATACGTTATCTGCCATTGCGGGAGGATTAAGAGTTTTATAAAATATATTGAAGGAGTAGTTTTATAATGAATTACTATCAACTGAAAGTTACATTAAATGGCACAAAACCGCCTATCTATAGAAGAATATTAATAATTCCAGAAATTAAATTACCAAAATTTCATTATATTATTCAAATTATTATGGGATGGACTGATTCGCATTTACATCAATTTATTATTGATGGCCAATTTTATGGTGAGCCTCATCCTGATGATTGGACTGAAGTAATAAATTATAATAATATTAAGATAAAAGATGTATTGGTATATCCTAAAGATAAAATAAAATATGAGTATGATTTTGGTGATGGATGGGAACATGTAATTACTTTAGAAAAATTTATTGAATCATAATAAGAGTTTAACATTATATGAATAAAGGGAGAAAGTTGTTGTCCTCCTGAAGATTGTGGTGGCGTAGGTTTATATTATAATTTATTGGAAATAATAAATGATCCAAGAGATGAAGAATATGAATCAATGATTGAATGGTTGGGAGATGAATATGATCCAGAGTATTTTAACATTGAAGAAATAAATAACGAATTAGAATATTTTAACAAGAAAAAAAAGAAATGAAGCTCCCGCAACGGACAGATAACTCGGCATATAAGCCATTGCCTTAAATGATTGTAGTCATGGAATAATTTTTGAGTATCATTTTAGATGATAATTTTAAATAGATAATTTTATAATAAAACAAGTTGGCAACAGACTCATATGCCGATTACGTCAGATTGTGTGAAAACTATTTTCAGTTTTTTTGGTCAGAAACTAAAAAGAGTAGCATAAAATTATTCTTGTTAAATGCTATAATATATAAGATTGCGCAAAGGTATCATTTTTTTTACCAGGTGCTAATAAAAATTATTAAAAATCTTTAAAGACCTAATCTTTTAGCGTGAATATGGTTAAACTAAAAGAATATTTATTTACCGGATGGTTTGAAGCAGTAGTTTCAGGAGTTTTAATTGAAAAGTGGTAAAAATAATAAAGTTATTTTAATTGATGGAAATAATATTGCGTACAGAGCCTTTTATGCAATTCCTGATAGTATTTCCACTTCATCGGGTATTATAACTAACGCTGTTTTAGGATTCACAAATATGCTGTTAAAACTTATAGAAGAACAACATCCGGATACAATAATATGTACATTTGACAGTAAGGTTCCAACATTCAGACATAAAATATTCGACCGGTATAAAATAAATAGGAAGAAAATGCCTGAAGATTTATCAAGCCAGTTTCCTTTAATTAAAGAGGTTCTGGATGCCTTTAATATTATTTATTTAGAAAAAGATGATTTTGAAGCCGATGACATACTTGCAGGAATAGTAAATA